>JAYEOC010000071.1:0-12472 GCA_034722635.1 Methanobacteriota archaeon | reverse complement strand
ACCCTGCGGACTACGAGACCATAGACCTTGCGGATAACTTAGAGGTAATTATAGGCGAATTGCAGGGCGATGTAAAGCTCATAAATCGGACTAAAGATAATGAGATAGAACTTACACACTCACTTTCACAACTGGATGCCGAGATATTGAAGACGGGAGGTAAACTGCCCTGGGTAAAGGCAAAAGTTGTAAAATAATAAAGCAAAATAGGAGGCACAAAGATGGCACAAAGAGGTATAAGAGAATATGATGCCAAGATTATTCTGGCTAAGCATATGAAAAAGTTATCGAAAGGAACGGTTAAGTATCGTGGCAAGGTCGCTCTGGTCACGCCAGATACGAGCATTGCAGCCGTAGCGAAAAAGAAGAATTGGGTGAAGACAAATAAACTGACGGTAAAGCCCGATCAACTATTTGGTAAGAGGGGCAAGCACGGGCTATTGCTGGTGAATGTGACCTATAATGAGGCAAAGGACTGGTTAGACGAGAAGATGAACAGCATCGTGGAAGTGGGCAAAGTCAAGGGGAAACTAACACATTTCCTCGTTCAGCCATACGTAGAGCTAGATAAAGAGTATTACCTGGCATTTACAGGTTATCAGGATGGTGATTATATCCATTTCTCGTCCGAGGGCGGCGTGGACATAGAGACAAACTGGGACAAGGTCACAACCATAAATGTACCGATAGATGCAAAGATAGAGGATATTGACCTTACGCCAATTCTGGATAGTGTGAGCAGCGAGGATAGGAAAGGCCTTAAAGACCTTGTAACTGCTTTATACCTGTTTTATCGCAGGCAGCAATTCGGATTTTTGGAGTTCAATCCATTCACATATAGGGATGGCGAGTTCTTCCCGATAGATACAGTGGCACGACTGGATGATACCGCACAGTACCTATGTCACGAGAAGTGGGGCGACATTGAGTTCCCCGCACCTTTTGGTCGTGAATTGAAGCAGGAGGAACAGTACATAGAGGATTTGGACGAGAAGAGCGGGTCATCACTGAAACTCACAGTACTGAATCCACATGGTAGAGTGTGGACTATGGTAGCGGGTGGCGGAGCAAGCGTGATATACGCAGACACTGTGGTGGACCTTGGGTTTGGAGATGAACTCGCAACCTACGGCGAGTATAGTGGTAATCCGACCACAGAGGAGACCTATGACTATGCAAAGACACTGTTAGATCTGATGACACGGGAAAAAGTAGAGGGCGGTAAAGTACTCTTGATAGGTGGTGGCATAGCGAACTTCACGGATGTGGCACTGACTTTTGACGGTATAATAACGGCGCTTGAGGAATATGCAGACAAGATAAAAGAGCATGATATAAAGATATATATACGCCGCGGAGGGCCGAACTACGAGGCGGGCCTGGCAAAGATTCGTGAGGCAGGTAAATTATTGGACTTAGATATGGAAGTACATGGGCCTGACATGCACATGACAAAGGTGGTTAGTATTGCACTGAAAAAATTAAATGGAGGCAATTGAAATGGCAAAACCAGATTATGTATTGTTTGATAGGGACACGACATCCATTATATTCGGTAACCAGCAAGCGGCGGTTCAGCGGATGCTGCACTTTGGCTATTTAGCAGGAAGAGATAAGCCATCAGTGGCTGCAGTTGTGAACCCCAGTGGTGGGCGTAAAGGGCTTATGAAAGTGTTCTATGGTAGGGATGAGATATTGCTACCCATGTACAATAAGCTCAGTACCGCAGTGAAAAACCACCCGGATGCCGATGTGGTAATCAACTTCGCATCCTTCAGGTCAGCGTACAAAATTTCTGTTGAGGCTTTAAACTATCCAACTATTAAGACTGTGGTAATAATTGCAGAGGGCATACCAGAACGGCAGACACGGGAACTCATCGCTTTAAGGAAGAAACTGGGTAAGTGGGTTATCGGTCCTGCCACGGTAGGTGGTTTTGTGGCGGGCGGCTTCAAAGTAGGCAATGCCGGTGGTGCTTTGTCCAACCTTTTGATGTCAAAACTGTACAGGAGAGGCAGCGTGGGGTTCGTGTCGAAGTCCGGAGGTATGCTGAATGAGATGGCGAACATGATTTCACTGAATTCGGACGGTGTGTATGAGGGTATAGCCATAGGTGGCGATAAATATCCGGGTTCCACCCTTCTTGAGCATTTGCTGCGATACGAAGCGAATCCAGACATAAAGATGATGGTAGTACTTGGTGAAATAGGCGGTGACGATGAGTATGAGATAGTAGATGCACTAAAGGACGGCCGGATAAAGAAGCCGGTGATAGCATGGGTTACAGGTACATGTGCAAAGGTGTTTCCCAGCGAGGTGCAGTTCGGACATGCCGGGGCAATGGCACGGGGTGAAGCTGAGACCGCGGATGCAAAGAATGCGGCACTCAAAGATGCCGGCGCATACGTTCCAGGCTCGTACGATGATCTCGATGAACTTATACGAGAGGTATATGAGGACCTGAAAGCAAATGGAGTCATACCAGAAAAGGATGAGGAGACGCCGCGAGAAGTACCTGTGGATTATGACCCGGGGACCATGCGAAAGTCATCCAATATTATTAGCACAATCTCAGACGATAGGGGTGATGAACTTATGTATGCAGGCATACCAATAAGTGACATTATCCGAGATGGCTACAGCGTAGGAGATGTTATCTCATTGCTGTGGTTTAAGAAACGTTTGCCAAAGTACGTTACAGAGTTCTTGGAACTTGCACTCCGGATAACAGCAGATCACGGTCCATGTGTAAGTGGTGCACACAATGCTATTGTGACCTCCATGGCGGGCAAGGACTTAATGGCATCAGTAGCGGCGGGTGTATTGACAATAGGACCGAGATTTGGCGGTGCAATAGATGATGCTGCTAAATACTTCAAGGATGCTCTGGATAGAGGACTCACACCGAGGCAGTTTGTGGACGAGATGAAAGCCAAGAACATAAATATACCGGGAATAGGGCACAGGATAAAGACCGTGCATAACCCGGACATGCGTGTAAATTTACTAGAAGAATGGGCTTTTGCCAATCTACCAAAGCATAAGCTGCTGGATTTTGCTCTTGAGGTGGAGAGGATAACAACAGCCAAGAAGAACAATCTCATATTGAATGTGGATGGGTGTGTCGGCATAGTATTCGTGGATATTCTGCACTCAACGGAGATATATACCGAGGACGAGGTAGACGAGATTATAAATATCGGCACACTCAATGGTATTTTTGTATTAGGCAGGACAATCGGTATGATCGGGCACTACCTGGACCAGAAACGTCTGCATTCGCGATTATACCGGCATCCCTGGGATGATGTGCTATATATGTTACCCAGCGAGACAGAGGCTTTGGAATATGCAGAAACAAAAAAGAAGAGGTAAACAAAAAGATGACAGATAAAATACAGATGAAGACTCCGCTGGTGGAGATGGACGGAGACGAGATGACAAGGGTAATGTGGGGTATGGTAAAGGAAAAGCTTCTGTTACCTTATATAGACCTGAAAACCGAGTACTACGACCTTGCACTTGAGAAGCGGGACGAGACCGATGACCAGATAACCATAGATGCGGCAGAGGCGATAAAGAGATATAAAGTGGGTGTTAAGTGCGCTACAATAACACCAAACGCGGCACGGGTCGAGGAATACAACCTGAAACAGCAGTGGAAGAGCCCAAATGGTACAATCCGAGCTTTATTAGATGGTACTATTTTCAGGGCGCCGATAATGGTTACGAACATACAACCAGCGGTAAGGAACTGGCAAAAACCGATAATATTGGGTAGGCACGCCTACGGTGATGTGTACAAGAATGTCGAGTACAGGATAGATAGTACAGGTAAGGCGGAGATAGTGGTTACGAATGAGAATGGTGAGGACGTCAGGCAGACGATACATGAGTTCAAAGGACCGGGAGTAATACAGGGCATACATAACCTCGATGCTTCAATAAATAGCTTTGCTGACGCTTGTTTCGCTTATGCGCTTGACCAGAAGGTGGATTTGTGGTTCGCTACGAAGGACACTATATCCAAGACGTACGACAATAATTTCAAGGACATATTCGAGAGGGTTTATGAAACGAAGTACAAGGATAAGTTTGAGGCGGCGGGGATTACCTATTTCTATACGCTAATAGATGACGCGGTAGCAAGGATAATGCGTGCTGAAGGTGGACTGCTCTGGGCGTTGAAGAACTACGATGGCGACGTGATGTCAGATATGCTTGCGGCTGCATTTGGTAGTTTAGCTATGATGACTTCAGTCCTGGTATCGCCACACGGTTACTTCGAGTATGAAGCGGCTCATGGTACGGTGCAGAAGCACTATTACAAGCATCTCAAGGGTGAGAAGACATCTACGAATTCGGTCGCGCTCATATTTGCATGGAGTGGTGCGCTTCGGAAGCGTGGCGAGCTTGACAACACACCGGAGCTTGGCGTGTTTGCTGATAAGTTGGATGCCGCAGCTTTAAAGGTGATAGAAGATGGTATAATGACTGGTGACTTGGCGAAACTGGCGGAGCCGGCAGCGAAGAAAATAGTAAATACGGAAGAGTTTCTGGATGAGGTGGCAGGGCGGATGGAGAAATGAAGGTAGGAAATCCTTATAAAAAAGAGTTTTGGGCACGGTAAAGAGTTTTAGGAACGACAGATAAGAATTGTGGATACGCAGATTGACCGGCGGGTGTAGATTTGTACGGGCTGACGGAGGAGGCGGTTTGAATATAGATGAGGTTACCGCAGATTTTAAAAATTGTATTTGCAACCTCGGTCATAACCTAATTGCAAAGGAAGCGGGATTACGCGCACCCGACATTGACCCAAGTGGGTTAATAACTGGATTACCTCAAAGAAACATTGAGGAACTGGATGTAGATGGAAAATTGCCAGACATTAGAGTGAAGGTAAATTTAGCGTTGGTTCCAGACGGGCAAGGAGACACCAAAAGTTTTATTAGCATCAAGGCACAGAGTCACGATAATAATTCTGTCTTTTTAAGTTTTCCGAGCTTCGCAATAAAAGGCAGCAGGAATAAAATTACAGTTTTAGAAATGTTTTTGAAAGAAGCTTAAACTTTCGGAATCACTAAATCATCACAAATTTTCTTTGCCAGAGCATCGTCAATTTCGACGTGTCGTGGTACTGTGGAGGTCTTGCCTTTTGCGGGATTGTAGTACACCGTATGATTTCTGCCTTCACGTAAAAACACACAGCCGTGAGTTTTGAGATGTTTTAGAAGCTGCCGTCGTTTCATTATACAGCAATCTTTAACTTCTCACGAATAACGTCCTTACCCGCAAATTCACGTTCACTCAGCTCACGGTTTGATTCTAGTATTAGTTCAACAGCCTCCTTGAGATTTTCGCGTGCTTCATCAATTGTTTCTCCTTGCGCATTTGCACCTGGCAACTCCTCAACAAAGGCTATCCACCATTTATCCGTCTTTTGAAAGACAGCAGTAAATCGGCTCTCCATTTTTTACTCCTAGGCATTACAAGGCTATTGGAATATAAATAGCTACTAACCGCAAGTTCAGAACATCCTACACCCGATTAGCAAAAACGGGATAGAAAAGTTTTTAGATTCAAGAAAGCACCCTTCGGGTGCAAATCAAATGTTAGCTACGGCTAAGCAAGGGGTGGTACCAATCAGCTAATCGGCATCCAAAAACTTCGTTTTCCATCGGTGGACCCTTCTCATAGCACACGAATGTCATTTTCCTCCCATGTGTATAAGAAGATGGACAATTTGGCGCACATTTATTCGCTTTCGTATTAATGTCCTCGAATGTAACCTGCCATAGTCACGAAAAGCTTCTTGCCCTCATTATCCTTGTACCAGAATGTACCCGTTTTCCCGTCATATCTGTGCAATCGTGTGTTTCCGCGAGATTTTGCCCATTTGTCGGTGTGGGTCTTACCACAATTCGTGCAGATGCGACTATTGCAGCCGAAAGGGACAGTTTTCAGGATTTCGCAGTGTTCACGCTCGTAGGTGAAGAATCCGCGACTCTCGCCCTTGCAGGACCGCATCTTGTTGGCTTCGTTTATTTCAATATCGCGGAGGTTATCTTTTTCCGCAAGGTGAAATGCCGCCCAGTTGTGATTGTCCTCGAATATGTGTTTGAACGTAAGAGGGGCAGTAGTAGTAAGACTACAGAGGAGAACGAGGAAGAGGCAGGTCTCGGGTGTGAAGATGTCGGGGTGCATCAGTTATATCTATTAAGGGGTAATAACTGATACCACGCGGGCATTGTTGTTTATAGTGTATATACCAAAATACGAAATGCTGATTATTACATCTTACGTTTAAGCGAATAGCCCCCGTATAGCTAGCGCCAATTGATTGCACTGAGTTGCGGGACTCCCGCTCTTCGCGACGTATCTTTCCGCACCATTATTCAAAGCTTCTTCTTCCACATTCGCCCCATCCGCACTGGTGAAAAGGACGAAAGGGATATTTGCATATTTTTCACTTTTCTTCACGGCGCACAAAAATTCTAGACCATTCATTTTAGGCATCTTATAGTCGGAAACGATGACATCGAAATCATCGTTTTCGAGTTTTTCCAGCGCTTTTCTAGCTGAAGGCACACTGACAATCTCAAAGTCGTCTTTCGCTTCTCGCTTTAGATATATCCTTGTTATCTCCAGATGTGCCGGCTCGTCATCCACATGCAATATCCATATTGGGTCTGAACCCTCAGGTTTATGCCTTAACCCGATTGTCATTTTTCATAGCCCCCCTTTGCGAGGCAATTTCAGATGCTTTGTTGAATAGTTGATATGCAATCACTTAAAAGCTTTTCGTTTTTTTACGGTCAAAAGTCCATATCCGTTACCACCAACGGCAACCAGACCGGAATCTTTTTATACTATGTATCCCTTTCTTTATCACACCTATGAACTCAGAAGAAGAGATTTTTAACAAAATAATAGAGGCTATTCAGGACATTGGCGACATCGGTGCCACCATAGACGAGATCTCAAAGGTTGTGCCACTGGAACGGCATACGATGTCCAAATACTTGAATCACTTGCGTGCTGATGGCCGAGTCTCTTACAAACAAATAGGGCGGGCGAAGGTATGGTTCGTGAGCAAGGCACCCCTGCAGCACATATTTCGCTTAAAGGAAGAAGAGAAGACCTACACCGAGAAGATCTTCTCTCGCATACTCTCGGATATGCCGGAAGGCGTTCTGATTCTCGATTTCGATTATAATATCCTCTTCATGAATCAGTATTTGTCCTCGCTTTATGGTGATTGTCTCGGGCAAAAGTATTATAGCGCGTTCTTCGGCTATTCTCATGACCTCACAGGGATTTCGGCGCTCATTGATGGTAAGGAGAAAGAGGTTGAGAGTCATATAGCAGATAAAGAAGGGCGAAATCTGGACATAAAAGCGAGGCGGGTGGAAAATCCAGACGGCTCCTTCTCTATCATTGCAATCATCCGCAATGTCACGGAAACGGTACGGAGTGAAACGCGGATAAGAAATCTCTCTGAACTATACAGGCTGCTTGGAGAAGCGATTAACAGGTCCTATACCATTGACCAATTGTGTTCCGCGATACTCAAGGACCTGCGCGATGTTATCAATTTTGAGATGGGTGATATACTGATTTATGACCCGGATACAGACCTGCTTTCCAGTTATGCTCAGATAGGTTACCCTTCAGAGGACGAAACGAGCGCAGTTGTGGACGGGAAAAGGGCAATCGCAATGGAAACAATCCACAACCGGGAAGTCTTCTTCTTCGATTGTTCCGTTAATAATGAGGAGGAGAGTACCCTCGCACAAGCCGCTTACCGCTTAGCCTTGAGATATAAGCTCCAGAATGTATATGCAATCCCTCTGAGGACCAAAGGGGATATTCACGGTGCGCTTCTTATCCTATCAGGGTCGCAGCGAGTGATTGGGGATGAGGACAGAAGTTTACTTGAGGGGATTTCAGAAGTGATTGCCGGTGGTATCGCCAAGATTAAAGCGGAAGAGGAGTGGCGGCTAAAAGCGAGCGTCATCGAAATCTTGACCCATCCTATCTTCATGACCAATAGTGTAGGTAAAATGACCTATGTAAATCCCGCATTCCTGGAGCTATTGGGATACGCGGAAGAGAAAGAGATTTTGGGGCATTCTTATTCGGAATTCTGGAAAAACGGGTCTGAAGATATTGTGAAGGTCGTGTATGGAACTGGTAGCTGGGACGGGGTTTTATTAGCCGCGAAAAAAGATGGCTCGGAATACAAAACGCGATTGTCCGCTTCTCTAATAATAGGTAAAAAAGGGCCGCTTCAGTTAGTTGCTATTGCTGAGCCGGAAGAAAGAGGTGGGAACAATGACTGAAACAAAAACAGTTATGATAGTGGATGACGAACCGGATGTTCTGCTCTCGGTAGCACAAATCCTGGAATCGAACAATTACAGGACTATCAAGGCAAAAGATGGATATGAGTGCCTGGAGAGTTTAAAGGACGAGACACCCGATATTCTCCTCCTCGATATAATGATGCCGGGCTTGACCTCAAAGGAAATATTGGAGCGGATAGCGGAAGAAAGTAGCTTGTCGCAGGTAAAAATTATATTCCTGACTGCGGTACATTCGCAGGAAGCGGAGGAAGGGGGGTTGCTTGCTTCAAGACAGGTGGTTGATTTCATAGAGAAACCGTTTACCGTGAGAAGGATGCTCGATGCGATCGAAAAAGCAATGAAACTATAAATGTTGGCTAACAGGCGTAATCCAAAGCTTGAGAAGCAGAAAATTATTGCATTGAATGTTGCAATATTGGCCTGTATCATTATAGATGGTTTTGCCACCTACATTGTGGGTAAAGAGACAGTATATACACATTTTTTTTATATCCCGCTTATTCTAGCGGGGCTCTGGTATTACAGAAAGGCGGTTTACACTGCAATATTCCTCGGTGCACTTCACATCCTCTCGGTTTCTTTCTTTCTGGGATTTGACGCCTTGACATTTCTCGAATGCACCCAAAGAGCGGTTATGTTTATAGTTGTGGCTTATGTCATCGGATTTGTTAGCGAGAAACGAGCAAAGGCCGAAGAAGAGGTAACAACCGAACGGGATAGATCGCAACAGATACTCGGCACCATTGGTGAAACGGTTTACATTTTTGACCAGGATTTGACTATAACAGAAGTAAACCGACCTCATCTGAAGACGTTTGACATAAACAGAGCAGAAGTCATAGGCAAAAAGTGTTATGAACTGTTTTTTGGGCGGAAAGAGAGATGTCGGGATTGCCCAATCACTGATGTATTCAAGAACGGAGTTTGTGTGCGTGTGGAGCGAATGATACCCTTATCGGGAGACGTGAAGAAGTATTTTGATGTGATGTATTGCCCACTTATGGACAGAGAAGGTAATGTAACAGAGGTAATCTGCGACGTGAGAGACCTGACAGAGCGAAAGGCAATGGAAGAGAAACTTGCACGGTCTGAACGTCTCGCGACAATAGGGCAATTCTCAGCGGGTATGGCGCACGAGCTCAGACAGCCTTTGGGCGTTATAAACAACTCCGTTTATTTCATCACTAACAAATTAAAGGATATTGCACAAGAAAAGGTAAGGAAGCACTTAGTGATATTAGAAAAGGAAGTAAAACATGCCAATAGCCTAATCTCGGACTTGCTGGATTTTGCTCGTGTTGATGTGCCGGACTTTAAAGAGTGCAATATAAATCAGATGATAGACGAAGTGCTTTACTCTGCTAAAATAGCACCGAACATATCGGTAAAACCCGAGCTTGAAGCGACCCTGCCACTGATTCGTTGCGACTACTACCAAATTCAACGTGTGTGCACCAATTTAATCACGAATGCCGTGTCGGCAATGCCGAAAGGTGGTTCCCTGGAAATAGTGACAGAGGAGTTTAAAGACGAGGGGTTTATAGAAGTGCGTATTGCAGATACAGGCGAAGGGATACAAAAAGAGTTTATACAGAAAGCATTTGAGCCGTTCTTTACAACGAAAGCGCGTGGTATTGGTCTTGGACTTTCGCTATGTAAGAAATACGTAAAAGCACATAGTGGTGCAATAGACGTGGAGAGCGAGATAGGTAAGGGCACCTCATTCACAGTGAAGCTACCACTAAACCCGGTTCTTGTTAAAAAAGAAGCGTTGACGGAAATAACAGGAACCTGGAATGTGAAGTTTAATCAAGACTGACTCTTTAATAGAACGAGCAAAAAAATCTCGTAATCGAGAAACGGTAAGAAATGAGGTGATCGTATATGGAACACACGTCCATACTCATAGTGGAAGATGGCGCGGAGATGCGTGAGACGCTGAGCGATATTCTTTCTGATGAAGGTTATAGGGTAAAGACAGCGGGAACAGGCAGAAAGGGTTTAGCGTTCGCAAAGAGCGAAAAGTACCCGATTTGTCTGGTAGACTTGAAGCTCCCGGACATCACGGGCTTAGAGGTAGTAAAAGGACTAAAAGAGATTGACGCTGATACCTCGCCCATCATAATCACCGCGTTTGCATCCAAGGAAACGGCAATAGAAGCGTTAAAAGCCGGTGCTTGCTGTTACATCGAGAAACCACTGAACATGGCGGAGTTGCTATCTACGGTGAAAAGGACTTCTGATGCTTATCAACTGCGGGAAGACAAAAGAGAAGCAGAAGCGGCGTTGAGGAAAAACGAAGAGAAGTACCGTTCCCTTGTAGAGTCCACAGAAGATTCGGTATATCTCGTGGACCGGAATTGCCGGTACCTGTTCATGAACGAGAAACATATATCGCGTTTGGGCTCGTCAAGCGACCGATATGTAGGAAGGCCATACCGTGCTTTTCATTCGGATGATGATGCGAAACGGTTTGCCGAGAAGGTAAAACACGTTTTTGATACCGGCACATCGGTTCAGCACGAATATGAAGATAGCGCGAGGCACTATTTTGTTAAGACCTTAAGTCCGGTTAAAAACCACGAAACGGGTAGAGTTATGGCGGTAACGGTGCTTTCAAAAGACATCACCGAGATGAAGCGTACGGATAAGGAACTGGTAGAAACGCGAGATTATCTGAATAACATAATAGAAAGTTCTGCGGATACGATTACGGTCGTGGACATGGAAGGGACCGTGCTGGATTGGAACAAAGGTGGAGAGGGAGTCATGGGCTATTGTGCAGAAGAGGTAATAGGAACGCAAAACAGGAACTTTTTCGTGGATCCCACAGAAGCGGACAGGATTATGGAGCAAGTGCAGAAGAAAGGCGTGATTAAAAACTATCGGACTACCGTGGTGAGAAAAGGTGGTAAGATAATTCATGTTAGCCTGTCCGCGGCATTGTTGAAGGATAAGAACGGCATACCTGTTGGCACAGTCCGTGTGAGCAGAGATGTAACATTAGAAGTAGAGTTGGAGAAACGGGTAAAAGAAGAGCGGGACAACCTGAATTTGATATTTGAAAGTATGGTGGATGGCGTGTACGCAGTTTTTGAGGACTATAGAGTAGAGTGCATGAACAAGGTGTTACGGGATGATTTTGGGGATCATGTCGGTGATATTTGCTATGAAGTGTTTCATGGTAGAACGGAACCCTGCCCCATGTGCAAACTTTCAGAAGTGCTGGCGGGGAAGACAGTACGCTGGGAATGGCACTCTCGGAAGATGAACAGGATTTACGACCTCATTGAGACGCCTGTTAAAAATATTGATGGAAGCATCTCAAAATTGACGATTTTTAGAGATATAACAAAGCGAAAGAAAGCGGAAGAGGAAATCCAAAACCTAAATCGGGAGCTAGGATTGAAAGTAGTGGATTTGGAAGCGGTAACACGGATGAAGACTGAATTTTTATCCATAACGTCACATGAATTAAGAACTCCGCTGACACCCATGAAAGCGCAACTGCAAATGCTGGAAGAAGGCTACAAAGGCGGATTGACGGGTAAACAAAGAGAGAGCGTGGAACTAATACTACGGAATCTGACACGATTGGATAATCTGATCAAAGACATTCTGGACATTTCCCGGATAGAAATGGGCCGTATCCAGTTGAGATTTGAAGCTATGAGCATAAATGAGGTGGTTAAGGAAGCAATGATAATGCAAGAGTCGTTTGCTAAAGAAAAAGAGATGAATATAGTGACGGATTTAGCGGAACTGCCACCGATAGTTGGGGATAGTGAAAGACTAAGACAGGTGATAGGTAATTTAATAAATAACGCGATAAAATTCTCGGATAACGGTTCTGAGGTGCTTATCGGGTGCAAACGCGAAGGTGATAATGTGCTGCTGAGTATAACGGATTATGGGCTTGGGATTTCGGAAGAGGACAAAGAGAAATTGTTCAAGCCATTCTCGCAAATTGACTCGTCTATGGGTCGGAAACGGGGTGGGAGCGGGTTGGGGTTGGCAATTGCAAAGGGTATTATCCAGGCGCATAATGGCGAGATCCGGGTGGAAAGCGAACCGGGAAAAGGCTCTACTTTTTGTTTCACGAT
>JAYEOC010000070.1:0-3213 GCA_034722635.1 Methanobacteriota archaeon | reverse complement strand
ACACCATAATCCTTTGCCATACGGCAATGCACATCCTTCAAATCCAGCCGATTCGGAAACGAATTAAGTTCCAGGATAGTACCCGTAGCCTTTGCTGTCTCCATAAGCTGCGCCATATCCACATCATACGGCTCTCTTTTTCCAATAATACGACCCGTGGGGTGCGCGATCATATCCACATGCGGGTTCTCCATAGCAGTTACAATTCGTTTTGTCATCGTGTCTCGATCTTGTGAGAATTTTGAATGTACCGAACCTACAACCACATCCAGCTCCTTCAATATCGCATCTTCATAGTCCATAGAGAAATCCGACTTTATATCTACCTCAGCCGCGGACAGTACCCTGAATCTTGTGCCTGCCCCCTCAAATCCCGTGTTCACAGTCTCAAGCTCTATCTGTCGCTCTGCGATCTTATCCTCTGTCATCCCACCCGCAATGCCGACCGCAGGTGAATGGTCCGCTACAGCGATATACTCATAACCCAATGCGATCGCCGCCTCCGCCATCTCCGCTATACTGTTCTTACCATCACTCCATCGCGTATGCACGTGCAAATCGCCTTTCAAATCGCTAATCTCGATCAGTTCTGGTATTCGACCGTCTTTAGCGGCTTCTACCTCGCCACGGTCCTCTCTCAACTCCGGTGGGATATATGTGAGCCCAACGCTCTTGAACACTTCCGGCTCTTCTTCACCACCTATCCGCTCATCGCCTCTGTAGATACCGTATTCGTTTATCTTTAACCCGTTCTTCATGCCTAATTCTCGTATTCGTATGTTATGATGTTTGGAACCCGTGAAATAATGTGCCGCCGCGCCAAACGACTCGGCACCGACCACACGTAAATCCACGTCCATACCACGTATCACAATACTTGACTTCGTCTCGCCTTTCGCCACTATATCTTCCACACCGTCAAGGCTTGTGAACGTATCCATCACTTCTTTCGGGCTCTTCGAGACTACCAATATGTCTATATCGCCCACCGTCTCACGCATCCTGCGTAAACTACCCGCTATTGTTATCTCTTCCACTGCGTCCAGCTTCTTCAAGTCGTTCACTATTGACTCGGCATACGGTAACGCTTTGGAAAGTAATACACGACCTTGATACCGCCGGTATTGCGCTATACCTTTCAATATATTCTCTTCTACTTTGGTACCCAATCCCGGAAGCTCTTCCAACTGATGCGACTTTGCGGCTTTTTCTAAATCCGCTATACTATCTATCCCAAGCTCGGCATGCAACTTTGCTAATGTTTTCGGGCCGACACGTGGAATGGCTAATAGTTCAAGTAAACTCGGTGGTACTTCCTGTTTCAGTTCTATATGGCTCTTGCAGTCCCCGGTTTCTGCTATTTCCACTATCTTCTTTGCTATTGCGTCTCCGACGCCCGGTATCTGCTTTAATTCCTTGACACCGCCTCGTTCTGCAATCACCTTCAAGTCCTGCGGTAAGGATTCAATAGTCGAAACCGCACGCCGGTACGCTCGTATTTTAAACGTGTTCGCGCCTTTCACCTCTAATATATCACTAATCTCAGCAAAAATGCGTGCTATGTCAAGGTTTATCATTTTTGGATCTCCTATCTATTCCATTTATGAAACTACGTTTTTTAGACTACCGAATTAATAACTCGAGATAATATCTTTTTCACAACAAATATTGACTGTACCTTTTCTAATTGGATTGCTCATTCGTGACATAACACCCGCTAATCTCTCTAACCTTCTCTTCGCCTTCTCGTGGTCCTCGCATGATTAACAAATCGCCCGCTTTCAGTACGGTATCGCCTGCGGGATTGTACACCCATTTGCCATCCAATCGTCGAATCGCAAGTATAAACATCCCGGTTCGTGTTTCTATTCTCAATTCTTTCAGCGTCTTATCAAATATGGCTGCGTTCTTCACTTCCATCTTTAGCACTACTTCATCGGATTCTTTTATAGACGCTAAAAAAACCGGATGTAGCCGAATATCACGAATCACCACATCTGCTACCTCATACGCGGCATCGGATAATATCTCGGATGATGTAGCCACGTGCAGCAAACCCCGGAGTTCGTCAAAAGTAGTCTTCTTCGTTATGCCTCGCGCCGCTTTTATCACCAATATCTCCAGTTCGTCCCTCATCCGGTCCATAGACTCTTCCATGTCCTTCACTTCCTCTGCTATCTCTTTGTTCTCGAACATGACCGCGGAATACGCAAGACCCACCATCAGTTCTGACATGTTTTTCATATCTGCTATGAGGTCTGCTATCTCCTCTCTTACCATTTTGCTTTTAATATCTGGCTCTACGGCATCTTCCGCCTCCTCTTCCTTTTCCTTATACTCCTGGCCTGTTGCCATCTTACAGAACGCAGGTATGCCTTCAGTTGGCCCGGAAATAATCGCTAAATCTCCTTCGCACAACTTCTCATCGCCATCCGGTAAATATATCCACTTGGACTCCTTTTTTATTGCTAATACGCTCATGCCCGTTTCTGTCTCAAGTTTCAAACCCTCCAAAGTCTTATCTTTCAGTACCGAAGCGGGCTTTATCCTTACGTTTACTACCGCCTCTTCAAAATCACTACGATCGAGATAACGTGTTATATCCACAGATTCCGCTACTTTTGCTAGATCGCCCGCGGCATTGGAAATCTTCTCCGCTGCCGATGCTATCTGCAATATTCCTGAGAATTCAATCGCATCTTCCAGGTTCCTCGCACCTAGCATTATCGCTATTCGCATCTTATATAATAACGAGTGCATCCTCTCCTCTAACTTAAACACCTCTTTTGCTATCTCCGGGTTGCTGTACAGAACCGCAGAATACGCGAGGTCTAACATCGAGCCTGAGAGGTCTTTCATCTCCACGAGCACGTCCTTTACGTTAAAAGTACCTAGTTCTAACATATTCTCTCCTCTAACCATTTTTTCGCACGTTTTAGTGCTTCAAGATCCGTAGATAACAATTTTATACGCGATTTGTAGCCTTTTGCCTCGCCCTTACCGTTTAAGTACGGGTAAGAGCCTATATTTACATCTGTAAAGATCTTTACCGCTTCGTTCAGTGCATCCAATATCTCATCTTCCGGTTTATCGGTCAATATCCATTCTTCTGCTCGTATCGCATTTTCAACGCGGAAAGAAGAAGCTATAGCTTCAAACATAGCCTTCATCTCTTCGGGCACACCCGGCAGAACAATTACGTTGTCAACTCGG
>JAYEOC010000069.1:0-12571 GCA_034722635.1 Methanobacteriota archaeon | reverse complement strand
AGAGGGGGTGTACGGCTTCATCTGGACGGAACAGGGGAGGCAGGTAACGAAATTGTGTTTATGGCAAAAGAAGGGGAGACAGGAATT
Organism: Methanobacteriota archaeon; assembly: GCA_034722635.1. GTDB lineage: Archaea > Halobacteriota > Syntropharchaeia > Alkanophagales > Methanospirareceae > QENJ01. Next base: position 12,484 of record JAYEOC010000069.1, on the reverse strand, counting down.
ACTATGGATGCTCAAATCATCCCTACGGAAAGCAAAAAATGATTGGCAGACATTTAAGTCAAAATGGGAGTGAAACAGCACCAACAAAAGCTCAAAAAATGAAAGAAGATATGGAGGCGACCCTGACTGAGATTGATAAAGAAGGAGAAGCAAGTGGAGGAGAACTTCTCCAGGCAGCAAGACAAATAACGAAAAACTGCAGAAAACACGCAAACGAACTTTTCATGGAAGTGAAAGACAACTCTGGTAATGTAGTGGAAATTATGCGCGACAACAACGTTGAAGAACGCAGCCACAGATGGAGCAGAATGCACATACGAAGACGAACCGGAAGAACCAGAACAACGAATGATATGGCTCAATACGGTGCGCTAACAGCTATTTTTTCGAATTTGGAGTGTGAAACATATGTAAATTAGATACTCTCAGACGTGAAAGACTTTATTCGAGAGCTGCAGGACATCACACCTGAAGAAATCCATAGATCAAGAGAGCTGATAAGACCGTACGTACGCAAAGAACTGATACGCTCCGACACTAAAAGGACAAATCTTCTGAAAGAAATCATAAACTTGCTTGAAGATGGATACTCAGTTGAAAGCTGGCTTACCAAACTCAACTTTTCCAACCCCATAATGACGCCATGTGTTTAAACACACTATCTACAAGCCAATTCCCGCCTATTGTTTATCGCTATGCGGTTTTAAAAATATTTATCTTTTGAATAGCCTCACGAAACCACCTGCAGCTTCGACACTTTAATAGAAGGCGACACAACATTATACATCTGCCTTGTATCAGTCCCAACAAGTTCCACGTGTTTCAATAGCACCTGCATATTTCCTGTGACCATCACCTGCTTAACAGGAAACAACACACCCGCTTTGATACCCGCAGAATTCTGTGCAACAACCGAGAAATCACCCGAAGTCCGAGACGCCGTATGCGCGCCAATCACATCGTTAATAAACAACCCTTCACGAATATCACCCAGCATCGCGTCTTTATCCGCCTTGCTACTACCGTTTATGATGAAGTTCGTGGAACCGGGCGCCGGCAAACTCTCGAAACCCCTGATTGCGTTACCGGTACTCTCGACACCGTCTTTAGCAGCAGTGTAAGAATCATACAAGAAATTCTTTAGTACCCCGTTCTCAACAAGAACAGTAGCACCAGACGGAACGCCTTCACCATCCATCTGCCGGCTGTTCACACCCAGCGGCATCGTGCCATCGTCCACAATACTAATAATGTCCGAAGCGATATCCGCACCTTTTTTGTCGTGATAAGGCGACTGTTTCCGTTGCACAATCTCAGCACTCAGTTGTGGTATCAAAGTGTAATCCAGAAGACTCTGTACCGCACGAGGCGACAATACAACCGGAAGCTCTTTTGTTTGTAGCCGTGTACCACCTATACTGTCCACCGCCATCTTCACCGCCTCGCGACCGATCCATGCGAAATCTATGTCACTTAGCATTCGGCTAACTTTACCCTCACTGCCCGGAATCTCCTCGCCACCTTCTTCTGTTGCCACAACCAGTAATCCCGCAGAGACATAAGTGCCGGCATCACTCGTCTCGATACCTTCGGAATTCAAGATGTATGTTTCATCGTGAGCCGCTGCGAAACTGCCTTCGGTCGGTCGGCACACAGCCTCATCCGCTTCAACCTCTTTCATGCCGGTTAGCATCTCTTTGCAATATCCTATCGCATCTTCACTGCCGCCACCAAGAAGGTCCAATATCCTGGAGTCGAATTTCTTCGCGGGTTTCTTGTAACCTCGTTTCGGTGACACCGGAAGCCCCGCGAAATTAGGGTCTTCTTCGGATGACCGTGCCTGTTTTATCGCGTGTGCGATGCACTCGTCTACTTTAACGTGTTCTAACGCGGTAGTGTACGAGAATCCTACTTTTTTTGAGATTACTACTCGCACGCCAATACCCGTGCTTTTCACGTGCTTCATCTTCTTTACTTCTTCTCGTTCCAGGTCTATGCTCAGTATATCACTTCGTTCGCCGAACAACTCTACCTGGTCGCAGAGTTCTAATGCTTTGTTCAAGCCTTTGTGCATGATGTCAAACATTTTGTGTTCTTCCTACCATTACAACTAAACAACTACTAGTTTAATAATTGTCTCACGGACTACCTGATTACACAGATATTCACGTTTTTATTGTATATGAAGTACAAGTTCTAACTATTTGGGACATAGATTTCACCGATTTACACAGACGGTACGGTCCTGTTTATTACATTTTTACGGGTTGAATAAAAATCAAAAAACTTGTAGTTCCTTACATACCGCTGGCGATAGCCAAGAACTCAGGTAAAACGTCTTTTATCCCGTTGATAAAAAACTGAATGGCGATTGCCATCACGATAAGCCCCATTAACGTTGTGACCACTCTACGACCACCTTCCTTGAGTACACCGTCAATGAACTCCGAGTTGGCCAGCATTGCATATGATATGCCAATGCAAACGGCAATACCGGCAAATACGCCTAGAATACACAAAATGCCGGTGACGAGGTCCTGAGTCAGTTTGGTCTCAGCTTCTGACATGAGTACAACAACCGTTACGATAGTACCAGGTCCCGCGATAAACGGGATTGCTAACGGAATAAGCGCGATATTATCAGGCGCGTCACTCGCCTCTTCCTGGCTTGTCTTTGGGTTAAGCATACCCACAGCCGTTGTGAAGAGCAGCACGCCGCCTGCGATTCTAAACGCGCCAATCGAGAACCCAAACACTTTAAAAAGTAATAAGCCCGACACTGCGAATAGAATCAGTATCCCAATCGAGTATGTTAATGACTTCTTAATAACCTCTTGCTTTTGTTTACGCGACATTCTTTCGGTCAGTGCAATGAAAATTGCAGAGGTTGAAAGGGGATTGGAAATCACAACGATAGCGGTAATCGCACCAATTCCGAACGCTAAAGCTTGAGCGTAATCCGCCATATTTGACACATATCTCCTAAGTTTGCCGCTAATAACCGCTTGCTATTTGCACTTAAATACCTGCAGCTTTGTGCATATAAAGGTATAGCTACGGTAGGTTTTGCACTAAAAGTCACTTTTACACCGAATCGGTAAAATAATAGACTTAAGGTGCAAAGCCGTTACGGTAAAAAACCACGTCTGCGGATATGAATAACACAAGAGCTATTTCCCGTACTCTACTCTACTCTGCTGTAATGCTTGGGTAAATTAATAGCATAAGAAACAATCCATACACAGTAGTATCAATTCAGGCAGGCGGTAATGTGAAAGAGCAAAGAGAAAAATTAGGATTCCCTGGTAAAAGGGGCGTTCTGATACTATTGAGTCTGGCGGTGTTCATTATTGTTATTAACCGAATTTTTTATTTGCAGAACTAATTTATTGCGTAGAGGTGGTAATCAGTTATGACTGCGCAGGGGATAGAGATACGGAAAGCGGCAGATTCTGAGTTGCGGGATATTGTGAGTATGTGGAAGCGGAATATAAAAACGGCAAATACCGCTACCGATATTGTCACTTTATATCGCTATTTCGAGAAATATTTCCTCGTTGCTACACCTACCGATATGGGCAACAATACGGGAGATGCGAGCTGCAACATTGTTGGTTTCGTGGCTGGAGCCGTGCGGAATGGTCATGGGCATATCTCAGGAATCGCCGTGGATAACGAATTCCGAAGGAATGACGTGGGCAGACAGTTGTTAAATGCAGAGGCTGCGAGTTTCCTCGCCGATGGTTTCGATCGAGTTACGCTTGAGGTCAGGATAAGCAATACGGGTGCAATAACATTTTACGAAACTCATGGCTACAAATGCTTGTACACAATAAAAGGCTATTATGCAGATGGCGAAGACGCAATAGTGTACGAGATGAAGATTTAATCCACCCGCAAGCGTCCGGACGTGACGTATATTACTGAATCATCTCTAACGCACCTATCGGACAGATGTTCACACAGGCTTTACAGTTGTTACACTTTTCTTCTTTCAGGTCTATCCATACACCCATCAAACTTATTGCCTCCGTAGGACATACAGTCGCACACGCACCGCAGTAGGCACACCGGAATCTATCTATCTTTATCATCGTTTTTCCTCCTCTTTAAATATCTGCCCCTCAAATATGCTCACCTCGGTATCTTCATCCAGCCAGGCATCCTGCGGCAAGCCCGCTTTCCAGCAGGATTCGCATAAAAACTCTTCTGACGACCAGTTGTGTTCCGTTGCAACCTGGGGTAGCAAAAGACCTTGATATAACCCTTTTTTTACTATCAACCCATGTTTGCCTATTTCAATATGCTCAGGCAACACTTTTGGCTGCTCTTTCAATATTTGTGGCACTGTAAGTACCGTAAGTTCTATGGTTATATCTGTTAACTCCTCTTCGGTCACAGCCGGAAATCGCGGGTCGTTTACAGCAGCAGAAATCGCAGCATCTATGATCGCTTCTTTAAGCTTGAATACCGGGTACGGATAGCCGATACAGCCACGAAGAGTTCCGTATTTATTTAACGTGACGAAAACGCCCCGTTCTTCTTCGAAACTCACAGGTAAACCTTTTTTTGCTTTCATCTTCACACTATCACTTAGATATTGCTCTATTGCTTCTCTTGCAAGCTGTAAACCTTTTTTCCCTTCTTCTTCCGCCAGATCTGACATGGCATACCCTCCATTGCCATTTGATGCGAGTAGTTATTTCAATTTTATAGTAAAATATGATAAATATACACTATTATAAATCTTAGAAATACATGATGACATCAAAGATAGGCATTCTGAGGATAGAAGGCACAAATTGTGAACTTGAGACTTTCTATGCTTTTACGAGGTTGGGTGCATTTGCTGAGATAGTGCATCTAAAGCAATTGATAGGCGCTGTGAGTGAACGCGAGAAGAGGAAATTAACGGATTATGATTTGTTGGTGATACCTGGCGGTTTCTCGTCGGGTGATTATATACGGGCTGGAGCGATATTCGCTGCGAGGTTACATGGTAGTTTAGGAGACGAAATAGCAGATTTTATAGCGAATGGCAATCTAATATTGGGAATATGCAATGGTTTTCAGGTATTGGTGGAAATGGGGTTACTTCCTGGATTCAGCGATGACAAGTCTAATGCAAAAGAGATACAGCAGGCTGCACTGACAACGAACGATTCCGCACGTTTCGAATGCCGCTCGACACTTATAAAGCATGAAAGCCGTGGCAAGTGTATCTTCACGCGAGGAATAGAAAAGGGCAGAATCCTGAACATCCCGTCTGCACATGCAGAGGGTAATTTTTTCATTGCGGAAGAGAAGAGGGCGAAATATATACAACTTCTTGATGATAACGACCAGATTGTCTTCCGTTATGTTGACCCGGAGGGCAATTACGCGCCTTACCCCTGGAATCCAAATGGCGCTTCCTACAATATCGCGGGGATATGTAATCCGGAAGGGACCATATTGGGCTTGATGCCACATCCGGAACGGGCTTTTTACGCGCACCTTGACCATGAGTGGTTGAGGGCGGCGAAGACGCGGCGGCGAGAAGGAGGGGGAGGAGGTGGTAGATCAGACGGAGATGGAAAACTGATTTTTGAGTCAGTTTTAAATTATCTTCAGAGTAGGTGAGGATGAGTTTTTATGTGATACGCTTACTTATAGCAATAGTATGTAAAGTTATATGATAGAGAGGAGTGTGAAAAGGAATATTGAGGAAGAGACAGAAAGATAAGTGGAAAGCGAAGAGATGGTACACGGTGTTGGCCCCGAAGATATTTGGGGATGTGACTGCGGCGAATACTGTGGCTGACGATCCCGCTAAGTTAATAGGTAGGCGGGTAGAGATGACCTTAGGAGATCTTACGGGCAAGATGATAAAGAATTCCAATTTGAAGTTACAGATGGAGATAAATGAGGTAGATCACAGTACAGCGCATACAAAATTTGTAGGGCATACGGTAGATGGTGGCTATCTCCGGAGTTTAGCGCGGAAGGGTATTTCCAAAGTGGATTCTAATATTAGTGTTGTGACGAAAGATGGCGCGACAATTTGTGTAAAATCGTCTTGTTTTACGTTAAAAAAGGCAAGTGCCGCGCAGGTGAAGCAAATCAGGCGGGTTGTGGAAGAGATAATTGAAGATAGAGCCGATAGCTTGGAATTAAGTAAATATGTGCAGGAGATAATACTTGGTAAATTATCGTCTGACATCTATAAAGTAGCGAAGAAGATATATCCGTTGAGACGGGTCGAGATAACCAAGACGAAATGGCTAGGAAGCACAACGCCAGTGCCTGGAATAGAGGCTGCAGAATAGTATGAAAATAAAGTTTCTCGGAGGTTGCGAAGAGATAGGACGTTCTGCAATATTGATAGATGAGAAGATAGTCTTAGATTATGGGCTTAGGCCATCTGACCCTCCTGAGATACCTGTGGGTAAAATATCGCCAAAATCCGTGATTGTGTCTCATGCCCATCTCGACCATTCGGGTATGGTTCCCAGTTTGATGTCGAGCAATGACAACTCAGCGCCAGATGTGTATCTAACATCAGTAACAGGCGATTTAACGCAGCTCATGAGTAGAGACACGATAAAGGTGGGTAGAGATCAAGGTTTTTGCTTTTTTGGCGTAGAAGACATCAAAAAAATGGTTGCACAAACACGTTATGTGGACTATGGCGAGCGAGTTGCTTTGAACAGCTCGGATTATGGTGCGGATTACGAGTTTGAATTGTTTAATGCCGGTCATATACCTGGTAGTGCTGCGGTGCATCTGAAAAAGGAGAGTGAGGATATAAGTTTACTTTACACGGGCGACCTAAAAATGGGGGATACACGATTAATGGAAAGCGCAGCACCTGAAGAAATGCCCTCTTCAGACATTTTGCTTGTCGAGAGCACATATTATGGGCGAAATCATCAAGATCGAAAGGAGCAGGAGCGTGAGTTCATAGATTCCATAAAAGAGACGCTGAGTTCGGGTGGTAGCGCTATCGTGCCCTGTTTCGCTGTGGGTAGGACACAGGAGGTAGTAATGATCCTGCATTCGTATGGGCTCACACCTTATATCGATGGAATGGGGTTGAGTGCTTTTCGTACGTTTAGGAATCATCCCCATTTCTTAAGGGATGCGGATGAGCTAAATAACGCATTTAATGACTCTGTGTTTGTAAATGCGAAGAAACGCAAAAAGGTACTTGCGCAACCTTCCGTGATTGTAACCACCGCGGGAATGCTTAATGGCGGGCCCGTGCTATATTATCTAAAAAAGTTATATGACGATCCAAAGAGTAAAGTGCTGCTCACGGGGTACCAGATAGAGGGTACGAATGGACGGAGATTGGTAGAGGAAGGATGTGTGGAGACCAACGGCGAGGTGGTGAAAGTGCATACAGACGTGGAGCAATATGATTTCTCTGCACATGCCGGGGATACCGAACTGAAGGAATTGGTATCGCGGTTTTGTAGTAACGGAACTGAGCTTATATTCCCTGTGCATGGCGAACATACAGTGGAATTCGCTGAGTGGGTGAAGGACAATTTCGAATGCGATGCAATATCGCCAAAGATAGGAGAAGAATTTAAAATCGAGTAGAAAAAGAAATATTATATCTTATATGTATTAGTAAACTAGGGAAAATGTTGCGCCGGTAGTGTAGTGGTATCACAGGGGCTTGCCAACCGCGACCTTTCTTTCGTCAAAAGGATGTGCTGGTGACGAATGGAAGTGCGAAGAGCGCGGGCAAAAAGCCTCTAACTCGGGTTCGAGTCCCGGTCGGTGCATGTTATTTTTTGGGGCATGTCAAAAAAATGAGAAGCACAAAGAAAAGTTGTGGGTGAAGGCAGTTTGAAGGTAGAAACATCCACCTCCGTCGTGAGTATTGCTATTCATCCCACAGGCATTTTTTATTTTATTGCATTTGTGATTTTGCTCCTGATTTTGCTTCTATATTGGAGATATAGGAGGAAGAAGAAATAACACTTGTCCCTCTTCTCTATTTATTGCATTTATACAGGCATAAGGTACTATAGAAGACGACAGAAGTCCATTCTTAATTGCTGATTTTGCTCTTTCTTATAGTGAGGAAGATAATTGAGTGTGCCGAGCAAAATTCATAATATCCAGTTGGTGCAAATACAACCGGAGGAAAGGTTAGCCGCCACCTCAGAACTGAATGAACCTTGCATCCCATTGGGTAGGTAACAGGCGTGGTGAAGGCTGGCGGTTGAACCGTTGGGTCAGGGACATATCCATCGCACAAAGAGGCGAATAAAGGATGGCAACAAAACGGGACTCATAACCTATCCTTTAAAGGGCGGGGTGGTTCTTATGAAGAGCCGGATGATGGAAAACCTCAAGTCCTGTTTTGTGAGTGGGCACATAGCAGTTTCCGGGAGGTGGTGGCTATGAGTTCTGCTCGACAGGGAACAACGAAAACGAAAGGAATCAGAATAAAAAGTATAAAGCGATAAAAAATAAAAAGGTAAAAAAGTAAATAAATCTCCTGTTTTCTATTTGACTACGGCATCCATGGTTGTATCCATAACAGAATCGAACTTTATCTTCTTATCCCAGCCCGCCTTCTCAAATATGTTCATGAACCCGACACCAATGATTTTCGGTGTCTTACCACCCGATATATTCTCAATCATACTGTTTACCTCTTCGGGTGTGGACCCGAACTTTGGCATCGCTAACCCACCAAGCACGACTATCGCATCAGCACCATTGGGATCGCCTTTTTCGTCCACGACACTATATCCTACGCCTTTTATCTCCTTTATCTTCCTCGCTTCACTGGCAACCGCTTTCGGTGCGTACAGCATCTCAAAACCTCTGTCTCTCACCGTGTACGCAAGCAATTCAATAAACGGGGTACAAACTGCTATCGAGCCTGCGAATACTACCTTAGACCCTTCGTTTACATCAGCCACAAGTCCTCTAAAAGTTCCCGTAAATCCTACTATACCGCTCTTCTTTTCCATGTTTTTTCCTTCACCCCTATCGTATAGACTACCGATATGTATGGAGTAAGGTTATTAAACACATAAAAACATTTTGTTTTATTAATAGTAATAATAGGAAGCGAGCGATGCCGAAGATAGTAGAAGTCTTTGATACCACGTTAAGAGATGGAGAACAAACACCGGGGATTGCATTTACGCGGGAGCAGAAAAGAGCGATAGCAATGCAGTTGGACCGGTTGGGCGTGGATATAATAGAAGCAGGATTCCCTATTAGCTCAACAAGGGACAACGAAGCGGTGAAGTTTATTTGTGACCTGGGGCTATCCTCGCAGATATGTGGTCTGGCAAGGCTGTTAACAAAAGACATAGATGCTTGCATAGATTGCGGCGTTGATATGGTACATATATTTGCACCCACGTCTGTGATTCAGCGTGAGCATACGACAAAGATGAGCGAGGACGAGGTAAAAGAGCAAGCGTATAAGATGGCGCAGTACGTCAAAGCCAACGGCTGTTCATGTATGTTCTCGGCTATGGATGCGACACGGACGGATTCCGAGTATCTAATTGACCTGTATAAGACCGCGGAAGAAGGTGGAGCCGACATCCTGAATGTTCCCGATACCGTGGGTGTGACAGAGCCGTTTGCGATGTACGAGCTTGTGGATCAGATATATAAAGCGGTGAAGATGCCGATAAGCATACATTGCCATAACGATTTTGGGCTCGCAGTTGCGAACAGCCTGGCAGCGGTAAAAGCGGGTGCGACAGAGGTTCAAGTAGCAGTGAATGGTCTGGGCGAACGTGCAGGAAATGCCGATCTCGCAGAGACTGTGATGGCTTTGAACGCGATATACGGACTGAAAACGAATATAAAAACCGAGTTATTATTTGAGACCGCAAAGCTAATTGAACGTTTCTCGGGCATTCAAATACCTATAACACGGCCCGTTGTCGGTGAAAACGCATTCGCTCATGAGTCAGGGATACATGCACATGGTGTGATAGCAAAGAGCGATACTTTTGAGCCCGGGATAATGACACCGGAGATGGTGGGGCATCAGAGACGAATTGTACTTGGGACGCATACGGGAAGACACTCGGTCGAGCAGAAATTATCGGAAATCGGTGTATCGCCGACTAACGAGCAACTGGAGGAGATACTTGAGCGCGTAAAGGAACTCGCGGCAAGCGGTAAAAAAGTCACTGATGACGACATGTTCACGATGACAGAAGTAGTGACCGGGGAAGTCGCGAGGCATGAACGAGCGGTAACGCTAAAGGAGCTCTCGGTGATGACGGGTAACAATTTGATACCCACGGCATCGTTGAAAGCGGTGGTACGAGGAAAAGAATGTACGAGTGCGCAGATGGGGATTGGGCCTGTGGATGCGGTGATACATGCGGTACAAGAGATAATACGTGGCGAGATTGGTGGTGACGTGAAACTGAAAGATTTCAGGATAGAGGCGATAACTGGTGGGTCAGATGCACTTGCAGAGGTAATTGTGGGTGTAGAGAAAGGTGGTAGGACGGTAACGGCACGTGGCGTACGTGAAGACATCGTGATGGCTTCGGTAGAGGCTTTTATCAATGCGGTGAACCGGTTGATGCAAGAATGAAAGCCACAAAACATCTGCGACTATCTTCTTCGTCAGTCATTCTTTAATTTATAAGCTAAAACCAGGGGGAGGCTCAGCATACCAATGAATAGGTTTACGTTTAATTCTCCGGTCCGGTTAAATGTAATTAAAACCATAGCACCCGCAAAAATCGAGGTTAAAGTGACAGCCGAAATTGAATAAGAAACAAATTTTTCACGAAATGAAAACTCATCAAAGTCTCTGATGCCTTGATTCTTACCCAATTCACAGCGGCGCTGAAAAATCCGTTTAATTGCGTCCATGGCAATTAGACTTAGCCATGTACACCCGAAAAAAGTTAATATTATGAGCAGTGGCTCTAACTGATAGTGCGTAATAAGAACTAGTGCGGAAATATAAATTGGTATTATTAATCGTCTCAAATACTTCTCAAATGTGCTCATCTCTTTTGAGACACCAAATTTTATTCTCAGTTGATACCAAAATTCTTCTTTAAACGCAACTAAGAATTCTTTCTGTTTCATGTCTTTATAATAGAACCACCTATTTATTTATGTACCGAAATCAAACATAACTTTAAGGGGCGTGGGAAAGAGATGGATAAAGACAATTTGCTTTCTATTGCAGTTCTTGGTGTCGTGGTGATAGCGGTTATTTTAGCTGTCGGGCAGTTTGTTGGGGACGATGTGAAAAGCGTAATAAGTGTTAGCGGTACTGCTGCAGTGTCAGTAATGCCAGATAAAGCGGACATTTTTGTGAAGATAGAGACGTTAGAAGCAACTGCTGCGAATGCACAACAAAAAAACGCAGCGATTACTAATAATGTTATAGCCGCCCTAAAAGAAGCAGGGGTTAAGGAAGACGATATTGAGACCAGCAGCTACCGGTTATACCCCAAACAGAAATGGGATAAAGATACAGAAACGTATGTGAACGTGGGTTATGAAGTCCGGCATATTTTAAAGGTGGAGACGTTAAAGGTAAAAGAGGTAGGTGATTTAGTGGATACCGCGGTTGGAGCAGGAGCTAATGGCGTGGATAGTGTTAGTTTTAGCCTGACAAAAGAGCTGTATAAAGAAGTAACGGGGCAAGCGCTGGATAATGCGTCTTTAGATGCTCAGAATAAGGCAGAATCGGTTAGTGAAAGTTTAAGCGTGAAACTGGGTAAAATATGCAGGATAAGCGAGTCAAATTTCTTTTACGAGCCATATGATTATTATCCAAGAGATGAAGCGATAAAGGAGATGGCGGTGGCGGATGAGGCTACATCTATTTCGCCGGGCGAAGTAGAAGTAAAGGCGAATATAGCCGTAGAGTATGAGCTAAGGTAATTTTTTGTTCGTTATTTTATTGCCTTCTGGAGCATATCACAATTTCATGCTTTCTTGTTCAATCTTTTAATATACATGAGGATGACATGAAACAGAACATAAAAGGCAAAAAACCTTCCCCGGAAACATGTATGGGTATAGGAATTGCAATAGGTGTTACTCTAGGAATGCCCTTAGGCACGGCAATGGGTAATGTTGCTTTAGGTCCGGCAGTAGGTGTTCCAATTGGAGTTGCTATCGGTACAGCACTGCAAAGGCAATATGGCTATAAACAGAAACGCTGGTCCGATTTATCCGCTAAAGCGAAAAAGGTCAGGATGGCGACATTGATTATCCTTGTCATATTAATTATTGCGGGTGTTGTCTTGTTTTCGTTGGTGAAATAGCTATTTTTTGTGGTTAAATCTGGCCAAGTTCATTTGTTCATAAAGTAGCCACCGAAGTATTCTGTTAGCGGGATAGCGAAGCGGATAAAGGGGCGGTGTAGCAAACTGTTACGGGTTAGATTTCTGCTATGAATAGTAAGCGAAATAATATTAGGACTCAACAATTCGAGCTTTTATTTTAACATTATCCAAGCTCGAAAGTA
>JAYEOC010000068.1:0-3285 GCA_034722635.1 Methanobacteriota archaeon | reverse complement strand
CCACCCATACCTATACACGGCCCACAAGAGTTCTCAAGTATCCGCGCACCCGCAGCTACAAGATAACGCATCTCATCACTCTCAATAAGGTGCTCTACCACTTGCCGCGAGCCCGGATTTATAGTTAAGTGCATGTTATCGGCGATTGTATGTCCCTTCAGTATGTTAGCAACTATTTTAAGATCGCTTAGTGAAGAGTTGGTACAAGACCCAATCGCTACTTGTTGTACTTCCAGCCCGGCAATCTCACTCACAGGCTTTATCTTCCCTGGACTGTGTGGAAGAGCGACTAAAGGCTCTACTTCGCTCAGGTTTAGCTCTATGAGTTCATCGTATTCTACATCGGCATCTGCTTCAAGAGGAATCCATTGATCGCCACGTTCCTGTGCCACCATAAACGCTTTTGTCACATCGTCACTCGGAAACACACTAGTTGTGGCTCCTGTTTCTGTGCCCATATTCGTTATTGTAGCTCTTTCGGGCACGCTAAGGGTCTTAACCCCTGGGCCAAAATACTCCAGTACATTCCCTACACCGCCTTTTACGTCTATCCGCCGGAGAACTTCCAGTATGACATCCTTAGCTGAGACCCAATCCTGAAGTTTCCCTGTTAGTTTTATACCTACTATCTTTGGATACTTTATCCGGTAGGGCATACCCGCCATGGCAACTGCTACATCCAGGCCACCTGCACCTATGGCAAATGAACCTATACCGCCGGCAGTAGGTGTGTGGCTGTCCGAGCCAATCAAGGTCTTACCGGGACAAGCAAACCGTTCCAGATGGAGCTGGTGGCATATACCATTGCCCGGCCGTGAGAACTGCAAACCGTATCTCCTGGCTATGGATTGAAGGTATCTATGATCATCCGGATTTTTGAAATCTGTTTGAAGCGTGTTGTGGTCAACATAACTAACGCTCTGCTCTGTTCTTACACGGGGTATGCCTATGGCCTCGAACTGAAGGTATGCCATTGTACCTGTTGCATCCTGGGTAAGCGTCTGGTCAATCTTCAAAGCTACCTCGTCTCCCGGTGCTATTTTAGCCGCTATCTCCTCTACAAAATGTCCTTTGATTATCTTTTCTGTAATTGTACCTGCCATATCAATCACCTAATAATACCTGAAAAGCCAGTATCGCATATATACATTTACTATCTGTTCGCAGGTCATCCGGGCGCATATGCCCACGCATAAAAATCAGGGGTGCTAATACGTTACATCCGGGTTTTGCTTACGCAACGGCACAGAAAAAGCGTTCTCCACAGAAGAGCGGTGTATGGCATTGTACGAACAGAATGGTATTATACGCCCATCCGGAGTGGCATAATGAATGCCGCATCTCTTGACACGTTCCAAATCGAAATTAAAAGCATCCTGAAAGTGCATTACACCGACATAAAGCGTTTTACGATGGAACTCGGCAAGTGCGTCACGACTACCCTTCTCTAATATAGCGGTTAGTACACGGATATTTTTTGCGAATTCCGGAGGTGCTTTAGCGTGATCTATGAACTTCCCGCCCGAAGTCAACAGCTTTGCCGCTGTCTTCAGCTTGCCAATCCTCGATTTCTTTATCTCCTCTGCACCCTTCAAAAGGAACTCCATCAGCCCTTCAACATCCACAAATTCCGTTATTGGTGTGAACTTCCCGCCATCCGCAAAGACATACGTTCCCGCACCACAGTGAGGATGTACTGTGAACTCTAACTGTGGTATTCCTTTCCAGGCCTCCACGAAATACGAGAATGGTACGACAAAGGGCACGGGATAGAAACTTTCGCGTGGTATTTGTCCGTCTGTCTGCTCCTCCAGGCACTTTATGAAATCAGGAATCGTTAACCGTCTTTCCTTGCGTTCTGATTCGTCCACTCGCCCTTCAAACGATACAGGTTGTGCATTCATACCCCTTACAACATCCAGGTTCTTTGCCACGAACCTTGCGATGTCGCCTATTTGATGGTCATTCACGCCTTTCATTAGCGTGGGTACAAGCACCACACTGCGTATTCCACCGCGCCGGCAGTTCTCAATCGCCTTTAATTTCGTGTTTAACGCCGGTATGCCTCTCAAAACCTTGTAGGGCTCGTCTGTCATACCGTCGAATTGCAAATACACGGTATGCAAGCCGGCTTCTACTAAATCACGGCAGAACTGCTCGCTCTTCGCCAGTGCTATCCCGTTTGTAGCAACTTGAACATGAGAAAAGCCGATTTTACGTGCCATTTTTACTATATCTACAAAGTTCTCGCGTACCGTTGGTTCTCCGCCCGCAAATTGCACTGCGGGGCAGGGTGGTACCTCACTCCTGAGTAGTTTCATCATCTCTTCCAACTGTTCCATAGTCGGCTCGTAGAGATAACCCGCAACCGCGGCATTTGCAAAACAGGTGGGGCAGTGCTGGTTGCATCTGTTCGTCAGGTCTATAATCGCGAGCATTGTCGAACTTTTATGCTCCGGGCACAGCCCGCAATCGAATGGGCAGCCTTTTTCTGTCTTTGTTAGCGTAATTCCGGCATCGCCTTCGTATTGCCATTTTGCGAATTTGTGATACAGCTCGGCGTCAGACCAGTACGTGTCCTCGAATTCGCCATGCTCTTCACACTTCTTCTTTATCAGTATCTTACCCTCGGCTTCATATATTTCTGCGTCTATCACCTTTAAACATTGTGGGCACAGTGATTTTGTTTTCATCTTCATCTTGTTCATTTGTTTATCTATATCCTTGTACATATCCTCTAGCAGTTATTATTAAAAGAGGGTTGCATAGATATATATAGCTTAAGGAAAGTAGCACATTCGCGTTAGAACCTATGCAAGGTGATTTTTAAAATTTATTTGCGATGAACTTTGTGTTATCCCTGCGAGCGGGGAATTGTAAGGGGCAGAAGAGTGTAGATGATTAAAACATGAGAAACGGGAAAGTGCATTTTCAAACAAGAAAACAGTTCCTTTTTTTATCGAACCCTAATTTATTGTGGTTGCATACATTGTTATTGTTTAAGTGAAGGAGAGTTATAACTATAAAGGGGCACAACAAATGGCAAATATGCAGACTGCAATAGAAACCGTAGAAGGGCTAAAAAACGGCGATATATCTTGTGAGGAGTTATTGTCCCAAATCTATGATCGAATAGAGCAAAGCCAACTAAATTGTTTTATCACGTTAAACAAGGATGACGCTATTGAACAAGCGATAGAAGTGGATAAACGAAGAGCAGAAGAAGATTACAGCCAAAAGAAACTGCTTGGCGTGCCCATAGCTATCAAGGATAGCATCACTACG
>JAYEOC010000067.1:7700-12785 GCA_034722635.1 Methanobacteriota archaeon | reverse complement strand
GCGCACGTCAATTAAGCGAACTTTACCTGTATTAGTGCCGGAAATGTCGTATGACGAGCTGGATATTGGTGATGGCTTTACTGCGATGTCGGTTTTTGCTTTGATGGCGTTTGGTAAATACGAAAAGGACGAAGCGGAAACGTTAAAGAAGCAGCTTCTGGTGTATTGCAAGCAGGATACGCTGGCTATGGTTAAGTTGCACGAGCAGTTGGTTGCATATGTATGAATAATCGTAATAACCTTTTTCGTTCGCTGTGATATATGTTAATTTTATTAGCCCGAGGATTCTGTTATATATAATAGGAATAAAATATGTCGAGCACCGCAAAACATAAAGAAGGACTGAGAAAGCATTACAAATGTGCCGTACTCACGATAAGCACCTCTAAGTATTGGACGAAACAAGAAGGTGCTAAGGAGTTCGGCGACCTATCCGGCGAAATAGCGCAAGAACTCGTGACGAAAAACGGTCATGAAGTCGTTTTTTACGATGTGCTGCCGGACGATGAAACTAAAATCAGGGACGGCATAACAAAAGCGTTGGGCACCGAAGCCGAGTTCATCATCACCACCGGCGGCACCGGCATGACCATGAATGACATCACAATCGAAGTTATATCAAAACTGCTGGAAAAGGAGATGCCGGGCTTTGGCGAACTGTTCAGACAGAAAAGCTACGAGGACATAGGCACCGCAGCAGTTTTGAGCCGTGCAATCGCAGGTGTGATACACAAAAAAGCGGTATTTTGTCTGCCCGGCTCGCCGAATGCCGTTAGATTAGCAGTGGATGAGATAATCTTGCCTGAGCTCGCGCATATAATAAAGCACGTGAGTGAATAATGAATTTCCTCGTGATGGGTGCCGGCGCATTAGGAACCGCATTTGGCGGTATGCTAGCCGCTGCTGGCAATGACGTCACGCTTATCGGACGAGAACGGCACATGAAACATATTCGCGACCACGGACTCCGAATATCCGGTATCTGGGGCTCGCACCTGGTAAAGAATCTAAACGCAAAGTCTGAACTGAACGTAACAGATAAAACGGACGTTGTACTCTTAACAACCAAGTCGTTTGATACAGAATCTGCAATAAGAGCGTTGCAACCACATATACATGCAGAGTCCGTGGTCATCAGCTTACAGAACGGCATCGGAAACGAGGAAACAATCGCAAAATACGTGGGTGCAGACCGTACAATGGGCGGGATGGTCATCACCGGCTTTGTGATACCCAACCCGGGCGAAGTAAATGTAACGGTCACCGCAGATACGACGAAAATCGGCACACTTAACAACGAAATCACGCCGCGGTTGCGTGCACTCGTCACGGAATTCCAGGATGCTGGAATACCTTCGGAGGCTGTGGATAACATCAAGGCCCATATATGGGCTAAAGCATTGTACAGCGCAGCTTTAAATCCGTTAAGTGGTATCTTTAGAGTTGAATATGGCGGATTAGCCGATCCACATTCTTTTGCTATCATTGAAGATATAATCCAAGAAGCTTTTGAAGTCGCGGATGCAGAAGGCGTGAAACTGTTCTGGACTCAAGCAGAGGAGTACCTGAATCATCTGCGGTTAACACAGATACCGCAAACCAGGAAACATCTCTCTTCTATGCTTAACGACATAGAACGGGGTAGGAAGACCGAAATAGACTTTTTGAATGGTGTATTTGTAGCTCTTGGTAAAAAACATGACATACCCACGCCTGTTAACGAAACCATCGCCCGGGTGATCAAGTTTCTGGAATGTGTAGCACTTTAGTAACCGTTATTCACCGATGTGCACGCGGCATCAATTTATTAAAGCTCATAAACACCCTTTTGCTAATCCGATTGCCGTGTTTGGCGAAGAAAGAGCCCACGATCGAAAGAATAAGCACGTAAGTAACGACAAGCGAAAGTAATAGCTCAATCGAAGGTAACAGCTCGAGAACGCCTATTTCCATTACAACCATAATCACCACAACCGAAAACTCGCCCCTCGGCGTCGTGTATGCTCCGACTCGCAACCCTGTTTCACACGAGCCGTGCAGTCTCTTCCCGATGATTACACCACTGACGAACTTTCCTAAGATAGACAAAAATATGAGCGCTAGGAGTGCAAACACAAAATCGGCTGAGTTCAATGCCGCCAATTGGAATTTGAACATCATACCAAAAGAAAAGAAGAAAATGGTGAGGAATAAGTTCTTAAATGATATTATGGTCCCGAAGAGCTTCCGGAATGACTTGACTCCCGCGAGTGCAGAGCCTAAGAAAAATGCTACTATCACCTCAGAGATATGACAATGCAACAAAATACCCATGAGATATGCGAGTGCGGAAAATCCGAATATTAGTGCGAAAATAAGCAGTACGGGTATTTCATCATCTCGCTCGAATAGAGGCGCGATGAAGTTGCTCAGCCTTCTGATGAATGCTAAGATGAATACGATTAGTAGCAAAGTCGCTACTAAGGACACGGGAATCATGGCGAAGCTGCCGGCCATAATAGAAGTCAGTAACACAAGCAAAATCGCCAGTATTATGTCCTCGAAGACCATCAGCCACACGACAGTCTCTGCTTCCGGGTAGATCAACCGCTTGTTCTCGATCAGCGAGGAAATGACTATTGCGGAACTGCTGATATATACAGCCGATGCGAGTATGAACGCCTCTAACAGGTTCAAGCCAATGACATGCCCCAGTAAAAATCCAGCACTGAAATTCACTACGAAGTCCGTAAAACCCGCAAATAACCTTCGAGGTTCTTTTATGCCTTTGTAATTGAATTCCAGTCCTATATAAAACATCAGGAGGATTACTCCGATCTTACCCAGCCACGAGATGAAGTCGTATGACGCCTCAGAGGAGATCAGGTCGAAACCGCTCTTTCCAAGTAATAAACCTGCGATTATGTATGCCGGGATCGAGGCCTGCTTTAGATATTTTGATGCCAGTCCAAGGGCTAAGCACGAGACCATTACAATAGCTAAATCCAACAGAAAGTTCATTTAGCCCGGTCCCAGAATCACCTGCTGACATGCTTTTATTTGCGCTCTCTCGCCTATCGCCACTATCAGGTCTCCATCTTCAAAGACCATCTCCGGCGGTGGGCTAACTATGCTCTGACCCTTTCGCGAAATTGCAACTACTGTGACGCCCGTTTTTTTACGGATTGCCAACTCCTCGATGCTCTTTCCTACTACTGACTTTGTTATCGGACATACATGGATGTGTATTCTGAGGTCCGAGATGTCAGCAAATGACACCTCTACGTCTTCGTGCTCTATTGTGAGTAACGCGCCGGTCAGAACACTTCCGAGACGATGGGATTCTGCCGTTGTCAGTCTTGTAACCGCCGGCTTCTCGGCATCGGATTCTAATACATAAAGCTCGATCTCGCCGGTCGCCAAGAAAATGACTGCGACTTTATCGCCTTTTGGGGTTTCTATCTCATACTTCGTGCCTATCTCGGGAAGTTCGGATATTTGCATTTGACCTCGCTCTTTTATAATAATAGTTCTATATATATTTTTCTTCCTTTTTTGTCTTAAAGATGAACTCGTAAGGCAGATGAAGAAGTCTGAGATGGGTGCAATCGTGACTTTTTTAGGCGTGGTGAGAGACGAGGGCATAAGGGGTGTGGAAGTGGAAGTGTATGAGGGGCTGGCGGAGGGAAAATTGGATAAACGGGTGCGAGAAGCACAGGAAAAGTTTGACCTCGAATCTGTGGAAATGGTTCAAAATGAAATATGATGAAACACTCATTGATAGTTGGATTTAGTTTTGGCTTGACCTCGGGAATAATCACAACACTTGGGCTAATGGTCGGTTTACATTCGGGCACTCATTCAAAACTTGTGGTTATTGGCGGCGTATTGACAATAGCAATAGCTGATGCCTTCTCAGACGCATTGGGCATTCATATTTCTGAAGAGTCTGAGAATAAGCACACTACAAGAGAGATATGGGAATCAACAATCGCTACTTTTTTGTCCAAATTTGTTTTTGCATTGACGTTTATCGTTCCACTTATGTTATTTCAACTCACAACCGCGATTATTGTAAGTGTAGTTTGGGGTTTGTTTCTGTTAGGTCTTTTTAGCTTTTATATTGCTAAAGTGCAAGGAGTTAAACCTTGGAACGTGGTTATCGAGCATCTGGTCATTGCAGTGGTAGTTATAATTCTAACACATTATGCTGGCTGTTGGATTTCATCGGCTTTTGGTTGCTAGCATGCAATAAAGTAAAAATCGTGCGGTTGTAAGTTACAAAAAGAAACCAAAAGGTGAGATTCCAATAATTGCTGCGGCTATTTTTATTTTAAATAATATCGGCACCCTAATTGGATTGGTCTAATATGTAAACTCGGATAGTCCAAAGCAACTGACCTTCTTCGCCCCTAACTCGGTCAGGTGATATGTCAAGAATTTACCGTCTTTATTGCTATCTATAAGCCCCGCTTCTTTCAAGAGCTTCAGGTGGTAAGAAAGCTTTGAGTATTCACAGTTCATAAGCTCAACGAAGACACAAACACACAGGTCTTCTATACGCAGTGTCTTCAGTATTCGTAACCTTATCGGGTCTGCAAAAGCTTTTAAAAGCGAGACTGTATCATTAACCTCTTCATTCATAATCTCAGTTACTTTTTCTAAAGTCTCTTGTGCTATCTTGTAAGAATGTGGTATCTTACAGGGTATTTCCTGATTGCACGCTACTAAAAAACCGGGTTTTCTATCTGCCCCCTCATCTGGCGGCTTTACCTTACTGAGTTCATTATCGCTTTTCATTCAAACCTTCACCTCATAGCCAACCAAATAGCAGAGAAAGTCCCAGGGCAAGCAGTATTACTCCGGAAATTAACCTCATGTACTTTCTGGTTCTTAGCCGCCACTTTTCTGCACTTTCTACTTTGCATTGCAAACAGCGCAAGCGTTTTTTTAGTACAGGTTTTTGCATTGCAAAAAAGGTTTGTCATAGCGAATCCAGCTCCTCAAACTTCTCTAACGATTTTTTCTTCCCTATAACCACCACAGTATCACCCACCCGTAATTCGTCCTCCGGTCCGACATCAGATATGACTTTATCATCCCGTA
>JAYEOC010000067.1:0-7600 GCA_034722635.1 Methanobacteriota archaeon | reverse complement strand
GTTTGTCATAGCGAATCCAGCTCCTCAAACTTCTCTAACGATTTTTTCTTCCCTATAACCACCACAGTATCACCCACCCGTAATTCGTCCTCCGGTCCGACATCAGATATGACTTTATCATCCCGTATAATCGCAACTATTGTCGCACCTATCTTCTCTTTAATCCGCAGTTCTTTTATCTTCTTATTTGCTATCTTCGTACCCGGCCCCACTTTCAGGCTTTCTAACGAGGTCTCGCCGGTTGTCGTAGCGAAATCCAGGAAATCCACGATTGCTGGTTTTGTTAAGCTCTTCGCTAATCTTCTACCACCTATTTCTTCCACGATCACCACTTTTTTCGCGCCTATGCTGTATAACCTCTTAGCAGCCTCTTGGGAACTCGCTCGCGCTACTAACTCCAAATCCGTGTTCAGGTCTCTTGCCGTAATACAAAGCAATAAATTGCTACAATCCGAAGGCAGCGTGGATACCAACCCGGAAGCTCGTGCCACACCCGCTTCTATTAAAATCTCATCCTTTGTCGCATCGCCCTCCACTAATGCTATATCCTTCTTCCTCAATTCTTTTGCCACTTCCGTGTCGTGCTCGACCACTACAAAGTCCAAACCTTCTTTTCCAAATTCATCTGCTACTATGTTCCCGGTACGTCCGCCACCGCATATTATCTTGTGTTTATTCATCTTCGCCACGCTTCTCTTTACCATCGCGATACCAAAAGCTTTGCTTAATCTTCCTTCTAATACGGATTCTATTATCTCGACTAACACATATAATGCTATACCAACGCCCGATATGATCAATCCAGCCGTAAATAATTTACCTGCTGGTGTCACAGGCACGAAATCTCCGTATCCCACGGTTGTAACGGTAGCGATAGCCATGTATAACGCATTTAAGGGCGTGAACCCTTCGATATACATAAAACCTGCAGCCCCTATTATAACCGCCAGGATTAATGTACTAACCGCAATCAATACGTGTCTTAAAGGCTCCATTGTGATTATTATACTATTATCGCTTTAGTTATTTCCACTACTTTATGAAAATCTTGCTCATTGCTTTTAAAGCTGGCGAATTCCACTTTGCCACACAAGTCCAGGCAGTTTTTCACTTCGGAATACGTGCCCAGGTCCCTTTTCACTCTCAAAGTATCCAGCAGCTCGGTATTTAACAACTCCGTATTTAGCCCGAGTTTATACGAGAAATAAAACCTAATTGCACGTGAAATCTTCTCGTATGCGTCCTTTTCACGGTTGTTCTGGTATAAAAGTTCCGCTTCTTCCACCATCCTTCTTGCATCTCCCACGTAGTCCACGGTTTGCGCGGATTCCACAGCGATAGGCTGCAATTCTGGGTTCTGCACACTTTTGTGATATTTTTCATAAAGGTACCAGCCAGTAACAATAACCACTGCAATTAGTATAAGGAGCCACCACAAAAGTTGGCTTTCGGCTTTCTCTTCGGGTGTGCTTTCTTCTAATGTAACATTCTGGATAGTACCGTGGATGTAATCCGCTTTTATCTCTCGCTCCGCGCTTTCATTCCGGTAGGGCACGGTTATCTGTGTATGGTTTTGAGAAATTGGGTTGAAAGAAGGCTGAGTCTGATTGAATCCCGCAGCTCGTAATTGGGCATCGTATTGCTGGAACTCCGGGTTATTAGCAAGCTCTTTACTGATTTGTTCCTCAAGCTCTTGCTGTCTTTGCATTTCCTGTTCCAGCTCTTTCTTCAATTGCCCTGCGTTTTGATTCAGTTGATTATTCGCCACCCGCTGTTCTACACTGCCTTGCTGCTGACTTCCTGATTGCTGTCCGCCCATTTGTATATTGATCGAACTGCTGCTGGAAGAGGAGGAATACGACGTTGATTGTATATTCGTGCCGCCACAGCGATAAATAGTGGTAATGCCCTGTTTCTGCTGTGCCGGCGGCATTGTACTATCCCCCTTCACCTCTATGCTCACTGTGTTTGATTCCACTTCTTCCCTATCGCCGGTATCAGGATTTGTAAACGAAATCGCCGCCGCATCTAATGTGTACTTACCGGCTTTGAACGGCACTATCGGCTCGTAAGTGAGCACCAGCTCGTCCATTGCGGGCAATGTAGCTTCAAGACATTGTATATCCAGGCCGTTATTACCTATAACATTCCTATCCACTATTTGAATTGGTATCTCCTGCTGAAACGGGTTCTTGAAATTGAGTAGAATTGTCACGTCATCACCCACCGCTATGTCATCCGCGTTCTGGACGATCTTACGCACTTCCAGCGTTTCCGCGGCTGATACGGTCGTGACTGCGAACAGGAACAAGAACACTACAACCACGAGAATTGCCATTATCTTTCTCCACGCGCTCATATCTCGCAACCACCCTGTTTTTGCCATAGATGATATATAAAGATTATTTTAAAAGAACAATATTAGGTAAACGCTTTGAATGGCAGATTCGACATAGCAAAACACGTTTTAATGGCGAAATTCAAGTGGTAACTCTTTTCGTTCTAAGAAACGGTTCAATTTAAAAACTCGGGTGACAGCACTTAATCTTTCCTCTTCCTCTCGTTCCTGGTACGTCCGAATCGCCCTGAGGAAATCAATTCGTCGGAACTCGGGCCAGAATGGTGCGCAGAAATATGCGGCACATTCATTTCCCAACGACTGCCAGGGCACGAAATTACTCAATCGCATCTCGCCGCCTGTCCTTATTATCAAATCCACCGCAGCCTTCGCTTCCGGCACCAATTCACCATCTTCTATCTCGTGTATGTATAAATGCTGTGATACCGTCTCTTCATCTATTTCCGCCACCGATAGCAGTCCCCTCTTCACTCTATCCCCTATTATTCGCACGGAATCTACTATCTCCCTTCGGCCACTATAGGCTAACGCGATATACAACCTATATTTGCTATACTGCTCTGTTATGCGTTCCGCTTTTCTTATTGCCGCCCTTACCGATTCGGGTAGTAAACGGGTATTTCCGATCGCTTTTACCCGCACACCATGCTTATGAACTCGTTCGTCCATGCAGATCTTCTCGAATTCCACGCACATCAAATCAAATAATTGTGCTCGCTCTTCATCCGTCCTGCAAAAGTTCTCAATAGAAAACGCATATACCGTTAGTTGTTCCACGCCGAGATCGAAGCACCAATCTATCACATTTTCCGTTATCTCCGCACCGAAATGATACGCTTCTTCCGTGGACACTCCGATCTTATGTGCGTATCGCCTATTACCATCCATGATTATCGCCACGTGCACGGGCAATTTCCGCTCTAAAATCTCGTCTTCCAGCATTTTCTCGTATTCGCCGTAAGCTTGTCTCCGTACCCAGTTGCGAAGTCCCATTGCGTTACGCAGTGCTTTCATCTTTACAGTCATGTTCACGCACCAACCCCTCCTCGGAAGTCCATTACCTGTGCCTTCAGCGTGGAAAGGTTCACAAGCGTTGCACATCCGGGGACGGGATTCAAGTTAAACTTCTTCTGATACGATGTTTGTGATTGCCAGGTCCCAGAATTTACAAGTAGCACGCCCCGATATTTCGCTATTCCGACTGTATGAGAATGCCCACAGTGAAATATCTCAGGAACAGCGTCTATCACGCCGTAGTCCTGCCCATCAGGAACAATAGAAACGCTGTTACCGTATATTGGTGCGACATGCCGCTTTTTCAGCATTTCCACCATCATCTCCTCGGGCTTTGAATAATTCAGTCGTGATACCGCGCTGACAAAATCATCGAACGACTGACCATGATACATCAACACCAGCCGGCCACCGATTCTTATGTACGCAGGATTGCTCACGAAATGCGTATTATCTGGAAAATACGCCTGGAACTCCGCAGGCAGAGATAGCTGTGGCTCCGCACTTCTAACGGCATCATGATTGCCTGGCGAGACCACTACATGTATATGCGAAGGTAAATCGTGAAAGTATCCCCCCGCTATTTTATATTGCTCACATATATCCGTAATTAACAAATCCTCTTCCTGTGCCGGGTATATACCGATCCCATCTACAATATCGCCGGCAACCATCAAATATGCAATATTGATTCTTTTTGATTCTTCAATTAGCCATTGAGTAAAATTAGCCCATGTCTCCTCCAGAAATGTATTACTGCCTACAT
This sequence comes from Methanobacteriota archaeon, assembly GCA_034722635.1. Classification (GTDB taxonomy): domain Archaea; phylum Halobacteriota; class Syntropharchaeia; order Alkanophagales; family Methanospirareceae; genus QENJ01. The sequence continues at coordinate 3,461 of JAYEOC010000067.1, read as the reverse complement.
GCAGATCAGAAATAAACACAGCATATACGGGCTCTTCCGAATGCTGAGCGGATTTAGATGTATGCGGCTGGGGTAATGATGACTGTGCAGACGGCGAGGAAATAGGCACATCCGGGAGTACAACCCTATTTCCAAACAAAAAACCGCCTTCTAGTAGAGTACCGGTAACGCCTATTATCTCATCCTGGACCAGTTCCTCATGAGGATGTAAGATTACGGGTATATGTCCTGACGGGTCTTCCAGATCCACTCGGAGATTCCCTTTTGCCGTCTTATTTATTGATGAGACCATCCCTACTACGGAAACATCTTCTCCCACTCTCGCGTTCCGCAAGAATCGTATCTGACCACAGTTCAGCCTCTTTTTTAGTATGCCGCTTATCCTCTCGTATCTATTGAGAAACTGTAGTAAGAAGTTATTTTGGTCCACACCACCGCCATTATTGGAGAACGATCTGATTATATCCGGTACTGCTTGCTTTTGGAATCCGTTGTTTTTTCCGGCCTCTTTTGCACCGTTACCTTTGATAAACGCAGCCATCTGCTCTGTGGAAATCACGAATACCGAAGGCTCTAACGAAGTAGCTACACTTTTTGCTATATCATTGATGTTAAAGTACAGGCCGCCATCCGCTTCGCATTCCACTTTATACTGACTTAATAAGTCAACCACCTCTGGCTGTACCTGTAATCCAACATCAGCAAACCTCTTTACTATTTCTATCTCCTCGTACTTGCCATTTTTAGCGGAAATCATACCTTGCAGTCACGTACCTGGCGCGTTCCCTCTTATAACGCTATTCTTGTTCCTTTACTAAAGCGCTCGTGTCTGTAGAAAAGTGCCTCTTTCACAGCCATTCCTTTAGTTTCGCCTCGAAATAAGGCTTTGGCATCGCGCCCTGTATTACATCCACGGGTTCACCATTTTTAAATATGAACAACGTGGGTATAGCCATAATACCAAATTCTGAAGCTATTTTTGGATTCTCATCCACGTTCAGCTTTCCAAATACAACTTTTCCTGCATATTCCTTTGCTAATTCCTCTATTACCGGTGCAACCATTTTGCAGGGTCCACACCATGCAGCCCAGCAATCCACAATGATAAGTGGATATTTTCTTACTGTCTCTACAAAACTGGCATCGTCCATTATCAACGGGTGGTCTATCATCCCCTCTCCTTCTGTGCTCCCCGCTTTCGTCGCTTTCATATCTTCTTCCATTTCTCGCATCTTTCGCTCCTTTAACCTCTCTATCTCCAAATCCGCCTCATTCGCAACCCCTCTTACTTCTCCTTCTTCCATACTCATACACCTTCTCTGTATTTGTCTATAAACCTACAAATACGAACAAATGTAAATATCTACCCTCAAAAGTTAAAAGCTTTTTGTTTTTGGCCTTCAGATTTTTTAATAGATGTACCGTATTGTGGTTGCCTCTAAACGGTCATCGCCCTCTTATGAGTGGCATACCGCAGGGACCGTACAATACGGCTTGGTTTTGTAGCCCTCTATTTGCCATAGTAATCATCCTGCGCACGTTCGGCGAGGTCATACTACTCTTCGAAAAGGGCAGTTATTATATCGTCCTTAACATTAAAAGTCTTTTTGCTTTATGTGCACTTTCAATAACTGTCTTTCTCTTCATAGCCTGCAAGAAGTGCCATCATCCCTTAGAAGAGACCGTCTGCGGCAGTGTTCGCTTATTATATCGGATCGGCTTATTATTCCCATCAGTTCTGTCTCTCTGTCTCGCGCCACCACAGGCAACCTGCCAACGTTATATTTATCCATCTTTTGTAGTGCATCTTCCAGAAACTCGTCTGGATAGGCTACTATCACGTCCCGCCTGCACATTTGTGCTATCTTTTTATAGACACCTCCCTGCTCTCTCTCCTCTTCCAGGTCCATTATGCTCGTTATTCCTACCAATCGCCCCGCTTCATCTACCACCGGATAGGTTATATGCCCCTTTTTCTCCGCGAAATGGATACCTTCTTTCACGGTCTTAGTTCCCTGAAGGGTCAGCAGATTCTTTGTATAGGCATCCGCCACTTTTATGCCTTCCAGTATATCAACCATGAATTCCCGGCGGTGTGCCGGTGAATCTTTCCTAACTTCATATTGCTCCGGATAAATCGTCCTTCTGCCTACCAGCGAATACGCCGGTATTATAGCAAGTAAAGCGGGAACGAAGAGCGTATAAGAACCTGAGATTTCGCACACGATAAAAAGTGCAGTGAGTGGTGCGTTAGCAGCCGCGCCGAAGAATGCAGCAGCACCGATAAGGGAAAATATCCATGGGTTTGTCACCGTTGCCGGGAAGAAATAGCTAAGAACCTGCCCTACCACCCCTCCTACAGCCGCACCCATGGCTAATGACGGTATAAATGAGCCACCACTACCACCGGACCCCATAGTTAAAGCGGTCCCTAATATCTTTGCAACCGCGACAAACGCTAAAACGCTCAACGTAATCTTGCCATAGAACGCCAGTTGTATAAAGCCATAGCCACCACCAAATATCCCGCTTGCTATTTCAATACCTTTCGCTACGTCCTGCTGCGGATTCAGGATGAAATAACCGATTAGGAACAGGAAGCCAAGCAGAAGTCCACCTATTGCTGGTTTGATCCAGTCGGGACCTTTCAATGTGTCGAAGAAAAAAGATCTTGATACTTGCAGTAATTTGGTAAATGCAATAGCAAAAGGAACACATATTATTCCAAGACACAGGAATAGAATTAAGGAGAAAGGAGCTAACATTGCCGTGACGTCGTAATCGCCTATTGCATAGATATTACCAAATCCAAATACGGTGCAGGAAACGATATACGCCGCGATAGAGCATATAATCGCAGGAACCAATGCCTCTATTTCCATATCACGCCGGTACAGCGTTTCAATACCGAAGAACGCACCGCCAAGTGGTGCTCTGAACATAGCCGCAATTCCGGCACCTGCCGCTGCTGCTAGCACTTTACGCCGTTCCCTTTCGTCTAATTTCAATAATCTACCGAATAGTGAACCTATAGTCGCACCCAGCATTGCACTTGGGCCTTCTCTTCCCGCACTGCCTCCCGTGCTGATTGTTGCCACCGAACATATTCCTCGCACCAGCCCGTCCTTGCCTGTTATTTGCCCTCTTTCATTGTGAAACGCATCTATGAAGACGTCAGTTTCGTGGAGTTCCGGTTTCGTAACTGGAACTAGTTTGTATTTTATTATACCGCAAATCAAACCACCCAATGCCGGAACAAGGGCTAGCAGAATTAGAAACACCGGATTTGTGAATGCACCGCCCAGTAGTGGGTAGAATACGAATACATCTGGCTCATTTCCGGGTGTGGGGGGATGGTATCCACCAATGGCTTCTAAAAAGAATAGAGTACAGTAATTCAAAGCTAAAAAAAAAGCGACTATGGCGAGACCTACTATAATCCCTATGAGCGCATAATGGAA
>JAYEOC010000066.1:0-12820 GCA_034722635.1 Methanobacteriota archaeon | reverse complement strand
CCACAGCCACTCTGCCTGCATACCGTCCCGATTCAATACTCTTACAGCAACAACATCCGTATCTATCTTTGCGAGGGTTACAATTTTCAGGCGTAGTATCAAGATACGAAAGAAGGGCGGGGCAATAGGGGGACTATTGCATGAGCCCTACATTGTAAGTACTATAAAAAGGGGTAATTGCTTAGCTAACCATAAGATTACCACAAGAAAGCAACACTATGAGTCCAGCTTAAGGACTCTATTGGCTCTTTTATTCCCTGTTAACCCAAAAATCTTGTGTTAATCTCGTGGTTTTTTACACCGCTGCTATATAAATAAAAAAGGGAAGTGCACAAGACTTACTTGCACCACACCCACAACGTTTCTGTTCCTTGCACAATCTCAAACCCGGCTGCTTCTTTCCGCCTTGTTGTGCCTACATACCCATGGAATTGAGCATCATGAGTCCAATAGCGGCACCCACTACCCCCACGATAACAATAGGTACAAGAATCGCTAAAACAACCGAAATGATTACCATCCCGGGCGACATCTCGTGTAGTTCCATCAAGCCGTTAATCACTAAAAGTAGTGACCATATCGGTGCAACAATGACATTCACACCGGGAAGCCAACCCAACACTAAACACGGTGTTGTACCATACGTAATCGCTTTTACTGTCTGTTTAAAGCCTTTCCTGCCACCTAACAGATAGACCCAGATATGTAGCCATACGCTGATGTACATAGCAGCGAATATACCAACAACGATTATACCTACAAAAGCACCAGCACCGAGCAGAGGTGCAAAAACAGTCATCTCCGGTATGCCGATTAATAACACTATCCCAGTCACCGCGATAGCCAGAATCGCTGCGAGAAACGCAAGAAGCGGGATGAAATACTTGAACGCATCACCCACCGTATCCGCCCTTGCTGCCTCGAACTGCCTTGACGGGTTGAAGCAGAAACCACGTATTCTACTTATCATTTCCATTTAGATTCACCATTTCATAAAGGATAATTAGCCCTATATAAAACTTTCTAAATTTTAGCGTGGCACGAAAAAAACGAAAAGTTTATATAGCATCTTATGCTTAGAAGAGAGTAAAATCTTGGAGTACATAAAAGATGGAAGTTAAAAAATTGGTTAGGAGGTTTTGAGTATGGAAACAGGTGAGAAGGTGATTATTGCGCTGGTCGTACTGGTTACTGTGGGCGTTCTTATTGGCGTTGTGTTTGGTGCGGCGGTTATCATGCCGAAGATGATGGAAGAGATGGAGAAGCCTGAGAGTTGTGCATCGAACTGTCATGAGATGGAGTATTACGTGGTCTCCCATCAAGAATCCGCGCATAGCCACATAGATGATTGTCACGATTGCCATCACCCGCACGGGCTGGAAATGTTCATGTATATGGGGCATGCCACACATCATGCGGAAACGATGGTTGAAGCGATGATGGAGGGCAGAGACACAAAAGAAGCTTTCGCGGCGATGGCACATCACATAGAAGAGAAGCCACCAGCATCGCCAAAGAACGAGCATTGTACGGAATGTCACGTAGGGCGCAATGTTGCGATGCCAGAGTATATCACGGAAAGTGACATTTCATGCATTCGATGCCACGATGGAACGGGTGCACCTGCAGTCGCACACGGAGCACATAACGTTAGCGGCTACATGGGCTATGAGAGTCCTGGTTATGCGGGCTACGAGTGTGTTGCATGTCACAACGACCACGATATAGATGTTAAGGAAGAGACTTGCACTACCTGTCATCCACCGGAGAAAACACATTAAACCCTGATTTTCTCCGGGGTTTTTTTATTTTTTTTTTTGCTATTATTCAACAAACTCATTCGCTGCTCGTGCTATACTTTTCTTCGCATGTCACTGCATAGCAGTAGCGTCATACCAATACTCTGTAATACTATCCCCAACCAGACAAGCCATATCAGCGGTACCCGTTTTACCTTAAGGATAAAATCTTCTGGCTGTGCTTCCCCGCCCATTAAGGCATAACGTAAAGAATTGTAACTGGAGTCGGTATGTTGCATGAACACGTATATGTCGCCTGCCAGAGCTGAAATAATTAAAGGCTCTGATACCACACCCCAATTCGTATAGTAGTACATTTCCAGCGTTTCTTCATGTATCTTACCCCCATCGTCTATAGCAACGTCTAGTTCCAGGCCAGAGTGCTCCGGGACTGTGAAGGCATGTCCAGTCCTGGGGTAAATGCTACCTACGCCCTGGTATAACGTGCAATCACTCAGTTTTAGCTCCATCCCTAAAGTGCTAATCTCCGAGTTAGGTTTCGCGATAATGTTGCCACTCTCCAATTCCGCCGTGGAGCTGATAAAAACGCCTATTAATATGATTATGATGGAGAGATGCACGAGGGTTCTACCCAACATGCGAGAGGATTGCTGCTTCTTTTGTAACGAACGCACAAAGGCATGCGCGATAGCAATCCCTGCCGCGAACAGAAGCGGAAGCCCGAAGTTTGCAAGTGCACTCGGCGTTGGGACACCGAGCAATGCGAATACAACTCCAATACCTGTTACCGCAATGAGCAGTAGGGCATAGCTCTTCAACTTTAACGTGACGTTACAACCTATTAAAGCGGCTACGAATACGAGCGTGAGCGGATAGCAACAATAGTTATAGGTTTGCACTATTTCCTCCAGGGTCATCGCGCTGCCGCTGGTAAATCCCTTATATATTGGAAGTGCAAGCCAGAAGAAGCAAACCAGTAACAAGAGCATCAGAGACCAATAGGCAACAAAAATAGATATAGAGCGAAGAGAAGAAGTATCAATCTCAAAAGCAAAAAGCGGTTTGTCCGCCTTTATCGCGAGATATATGAAGCACAAAAATACGCAACAAGCAAATAGCAGTAGTGCGGGTCCAACATTGGATTCGCCAAACGCATGAACAGATTCCAATAGCCCACCTCGTGTCAGCGCGGTGGCGAAGATAATCAAAAAAAACGTGACCATGAGCGTGAACTCTTTCGCCTGGTCTTTGCTCTTCGCAGGTAGGTGAAAGTACGCGGTAAGAGCAAGCCAGGGTAGTAAGGATGCCGTTTCTACCGGGTCCCATGCCCAGTAACCGCCCCAGCCAAGCACTTCATAAGACCACCAACCACCAAGCGCTATTCCCAGTGCTAAGAACAGCCATGCCGCGTACATAGAACGTTTTAGGGTTACTCTTAGTTCTCGCTTCTCGCTCTCCCCGGTTATCATCCCCGCCAGCATCAGCGCAAATGCGAAGAAGACAAATACATAACCCAGAAAGACCACGGGCGGATGGACAAGCACCCAGAACGTTTGCAACAGCGGATTAAGACCTGCCCCGTCCGGTGGAGTACCCGGCATAACCACAAAAGGGCTCTTCAACAGGGTGACGAGGATAAAGAAGATTAGTAAGAGGTCAACAATTTTGTAGGTGGTTGTGCGATAGTCGCACTCTTTTCCCAATCCTGTAAACCGATACACAAGATATAATACCGCAAAACAGAAAATCACGAATAGCATTGACCCGCTACTCCCGATCCACGGGTCTCCTATTTTATACGCCAGATCTAAGCCCGAAGAACTGTACGTGTAAACCTCAAATAACTCGAAGTTATCATTCACGAACTCCATAGTGAGCCGGAAGTAAGCAGCGATTACTAGCACGCACGCGATAGCAGCCGCGAAAAACGCAAGTTCATATCTCTTCTTCGCTTTTTTGTCTTTCTTTGCCATTAATAGCAGGATAAAATCAAATAGCAGTAAGAAACAAGCTAAAAGTATGAATAAATCACCCGTTTCCATTTTTCATTCCCAGATTAACATATACGTATCACCCGCTATCGCCTTACCATTTCCACCTATTACCCGCACGAGTATCTTCACAACATCGTCCTTTTTTGGTTTGCGGTCCTTCTCAAAGCTGATTACAAGTTCATACGTGCCTTCACCCGTGTAGTCCTTTGCCGCCCAATAGCTGACACCGCCATGACCAAAATTGATTATCGCCTTCGCATCTACGCTGGGGAAGTTAGCGGTAGTACCCTTCGGACTCTTCAAAGGACTGATCGTATCTTGTTCCGCACTGACGATTTCTAATGTCGTCTTTTCTTCTGCCACACTAACATCCGCTTTTAGGTTTATAACCGGCACTTCTTCCATGTCAATACATGCACACGAAAAAAATAGGGCTATAGCCAAAATGCTAATGCACACAACGGTCATCTTCTCTCTCATTTAATATTCTTCTATCCTCCGATTATAAATGTTATCAACGCTTTCAGCGTATTTAATATTGTTGGATATTTTACCTCTTCCGGTTTTACAACTACCGGGATCCCCTCTACCATCTGGTATCCCTCATCCTTATAGTCGAGCCCAAACGCGCCATGACATGAAACGCATAACTCGCCTGTTTTCGTGCCATGTACAGAATGACCGTCTCCAAGATGGCAGAAATTGCAATTGCCTGTTTCGGGCATTATTGGGTTGTCCGCATCCATACCATGACATGCCTGGCATTCTACATTCACGTGTGCCTGATGGATGTCATCAGATGGTATTTCCCCGGCACTGTTTAGCAGACCACTGCCGAGGTGACAATCCACACAGGTCTTTGAACCATGCGCTACTGTCCTTATCTTTTCCATGTCTATATTCCCTCCGCTGGTATATGCCTCTTTATGACAGTTGCAAGACCCGAGTTTTGCACGCAATTCCTTCTCAGAAAGAAGCGTAACGTGACATTGCCCACACTCCGGTACGGGATGCCACGACCCTATGAACCCCCTAGTATTCGGCGGAATCACCTCGTTCGCGCTAGCCTTCTCCCCCATACAGAGGGCAGGTACAGCGACAATGAATACTGCTGTGAGGAATAACGCAACTAATTTGTTTTTCATCATTAGATATATTGCAGGGGGCTAAATAAAATATATTCGTTTTTAATCACGTAAACAGTATAATTTTAAGTATAGGTGGAAGAAATAGTTTATGGAGTAAAGAAATGAAGCGAAGTGTAAAAAACACCTTGGCAATCTTAACGTTAATAGCCTTGTTCCTTGTTTCGGCTACTGCTGTGAACGCGATGAGGGCGGAGATTATTTCTAATATGGGAGCATGGACGGGACATGTAACCATGGATGATCATAGTTATACTAATGGCGATACCGTCGAAGTGTACACGGAGCTGTATAACGTGAATTATAAGGGTTACATAATCGTGGATTTGTTCTATGTCATAACAGACCCTCAGGAGCATGTAGTTGTGATAGACAACCTGGAGGTAAATCGCAGAACTTACGAGGACGATGTGAATGTGATGTACACTAGGACAATCCCAGACTGGTGGCTGTATGGCCGATATGGGATTACTATATATTCATATAATCGCTTGAACAAGGCGGAAATAGCTAAAATAAACCGAAAATTAGAATATGACGAAGAGACACTAAAAAAGTTCTTTGATACTGTTGATGATGATGACGACGATGGTGTTTATAATGACATGACTTCCCTCATTGAGACCGGGTGCGGGGGGAATAGGGACGACCTGGAAGATGTGGGAGTAGTAAAGTCAATTGACGATTCGTTGGAGGAAATAGCAATGCTGCAATTCTACGTGCGCAGTCCGGAAGAGATACAGGCGGAAACGCCTTCGCAGCCGCAGAAAAGCGAAGTGATTGAAGGCACGAAATTCGTGGTGACGAACATGCAAATAGACCAATTCACGGTGAAACCCAACGAACCCGTAGCAATTTCAGTTGCGGTAAAGAACGAGGGAGAAAGGGGAACGGAACGGATTTCACTGCTAATAAATGGCAAAAAAGAAGCCGAAGCTGCGGTTACTGTGGGCAGTGGTGACACGGAAACACTTCATTTCTTAGTGTCTAAGGAACTTCCCGGGACCTATAAAGTCACTATACCAGGTACAGATATAGTGAAATTATTCTTCGTCAAAGAGGGAGAAGAAGACGTTGAGGAACTCATTCAAGAATCATCTCCTTCCACTACTATTGATGATGTAATACAAGAGTCCGCGGATGAAAGTACCGAAAAAGCACAAACGGAGACACAAGAAAGTCCTCTTGGTGGAGATTTATTGTGGGGTCTTTTTGCAAGTAGTAACAACAAGGAGTTCTCAACAGAGAATGTGCTACTTTCTTCTGTTTTCGACCTGATCTGTAACCAAATAAGTTTAACTAAGGTGGTTTCCTTCTTTGTCGCTTGATTTTAACACAGAAGAATTCAAATCCGTCTAAATCTGCGTCCTAAATGGGTGAAAGGTATTTGGATAGCAGCGGGGTAATAAACCACGAGATTCCACGAGATTAACACAAGATTTTTGGGTTAACAAGGGATAAAGAGCCAATAGAGTCATTAAGCTGGACCCATAGTATTGCTTTCTCGTGGAAATCTGTGTAATCTTGTGGTTAGAAACAATCACGGTAGAACTTGTACTTTATAGACAATAAAAAAAAATATAAGGGGGGAGAGAATAAAAAAGAGGACTGTTTTATTGCAGCCCGTGTATCTGTGAAATCTCTCCAACGTGGCAAACCGTGCAATCCCTACCTCTTTCCAGGTGGACTTCCACAAGACGTCCATCACTTGGATCCAATGGATTCGGCAATCCGTGGCACTGCTCACAAGACGTACCTTGTGGCCCATTCGGAGGGATAGTTGGTATCTTGCCATGACAGCCTGCACATCCAACCGCTGATGCCGGATGGATCGTATGCACATTGGCATCTGCACCACCATATTTTTCCCCGCTATGGCAATCACCAATTCCTGAGCCCATACATGATTGCGCGCCTTTCACGTGTGCCTGTAACTCCGCTGTTGATTCCGTCTTATGGCACATGTCACAGCCCGTCGTCATTTGCGCGGGTGGTTTCACCGCGGGCGCAACTGTCGGCTTTGGCGTCTGTATCGGTTCCGGTGTTGCCGCCGGTTTTGGTGTGGGCGTCTTATCAGGCGCTGATTCATCCACACAGCCTGCCATTAGTACCCCTATCAATACTACTGCTATTATAGTTCCAGCTAATTTCTTGTTCATTTTACACCACTTATCGCTAATTGTCTTATACCTATTTAAAAACTTATCGGTTTTTTTGTTCACTTACGCTTAATGTGCCGTAAAAAGTCAAGGTTGAAAGGCACCGTCCCTTTTGTCACATATACCGCCCACGAGTAGTACAATAGGGCGTATAGTGCAAGGCAGGCATAAAAAATACCGAGTATATTATTTGGCCCATATAAACCGGCAATGCTAAGAAACATGAAGCTAAAAGGAACCAGAATAATAGGCAAAAAGAGAACTACCCATGTGACGTTTCGATCAAAAACGTTAAATTCTGATGCGATTAGCAGCCACCACGCTACGAAAAAACCTAAAGTTGCGAGATGTACCAGCCCAAATGAGGTGGATATCATAAATGTAAAGCCGGACATAGATACGATAACCAAAAGGATAACTTTGGTCACAAAACGCATAGAAGTTCCGGGAGCTATGCTTCTTTCTATCTCTACCTCGGGGCTGCTTTCCCCCTTCACCTGCTCGTCTATCACCGTCTGAACCATATGGTCAATCTTGCCCAACCGACCCTCTAATGACTCCATTTCTACCTGCGTCTCTGCTACTTTCCTCAGTACCGGTTCCAATCGCTCATATACACCCTGATCAAAACTAGTATCCATCAAATTCTCGTAATATGCCGTTCTCTTGTACATCCGAATGCAGAAATAACCCAAAAAGATACCTATGCCTACGAATATCAAATCAATCACGATACCGTATAAATTAAAATTTATGACCAGATCTATAATTAACGAAAAAAGCGCGAACCCAAGCACGATCACCGCAACCAGTAAAGCGAAAGCTAAGCCTATCTTTTCCGCGATTGGCATTGTATCTCTGGTCTGCGATGTGTCTGCCATATTGTTGCTTATTATATTCCCGCCGAAATATTTAAATGATGTACATAATACCATAACGGCAGAGGGCAGAATTTGGTTTTAATTCTGAGATATACAAAGCAGCAGCCAAAGACGCTTTTTAGCCACTGCAAACATATTTCAAACATTATTGGGGTGTGCTACCACCTACCAACAGTAAGATCCACTATATTTACCTCGAAGCTATTTTATCGCAACGACAAAGACGGGCACTCTACACCGGGCGCGTCTTCTTTTATTAGCGTAGGCATTGTTATGCCCTCTTCTACGGTTCTCCCGAGTAACTCCGGTAATCCCGCTTCATCCACAAACTGTGATTACCAGTTGGGGCAAGTCGCTATCTTTGAATCCCGGGATCTCGCGTCAACAAACATAAATAGCCCCTTCTTCGCTATCGCTCTTGATTGCTTTTTTTATCATGAACTTCTCCCGCTTTCGTTATGGCTAGATGCACAATTCAGACATTTGTTTTTTAGATTTTTGTGCTTATGTTTAGAACTTGCCACTCAGTAATTAGCTTATCCTCAGGCCTATCTGCCACTGCGCTCTTTATACTTAGAGCTTGAAACTGCATATGTTTATGTTAGAGCGCAACGGGGTAGACCACAAAACCACAATCTATTTAAGCTTATAATCCGCTTTTACATCTTTGAGGATTAAATATGAAAACAAAAGGAATAGTAGAGAGTTTAGCTATTGCGACTTTGGTTATCGCAACAGTTCTGTCCAGCGCCACCACGGGTGTTGCGACTAGTGAAGCACCCATAGGCGTTCTGTACGCATATACAGGCGACCTGGGAGTTTACGGCGAACCCGAGACCAATGCGATGAAGATGGCGGTGAAAGATGTAAACGACAATGGGGGTGTACTTGACAAAAGGCTTACGCTTGTCATCAAGGATACGGAGACCTCCGATGAGGTAGCCATTAAAAGGGCACATGAGCTTGTTGGACTGCTCAAAGTACCAGTAATAATTGGCACTACGGGCAGCGGACCCTGCATGGCGGTAATTGATTATACCACTGGTAACGGCGTTCTTCAAATTTCGCCTTCTGTTACAGCCGCGGAATTTACGGACTTTTCGGACAACGATCTATTTTTCAGAACATGTCCATCAGACGCATTACAAGGAATAGCAATGGCCCGGCTCGCCATCCAGCAAGGCTATAAAACGGCAAGCACGCTGGTAGTCTGGAACCCCTACGGGATAGGTTTCGAGGAGGCATTCACGAAGAAATTCGAGAACCTCGGCGGAAAGGTATTGGCATCAGAGAGATACGACCCCGCTACAACAGCATTCGATTCGGTAGTAGAGAAAGTAGCATCCAAGAACCCGGATTTCGTTATGCTGTGCGCATATCCAGACACAGGCAGTGAGATGCTAAAAGCGGCATCCAAAAAAGGTTATATTGGAGATATGGGCTGGCTGCTTTCTGAAGGGCTAATGAGTGACGATCTGGCAGAGATGGTGGGCAAGGACGATGCGGGCAACTATATCATCGCCGGACTAAAAGGCACCGCGCCAGACCCGCGAGTAGTAGGTCCCGCCTACGAGGAGTTCAAGAAGAACTACATCGCTTTATACGGTGAGAAGCCTAGCAATTACTGCGCCAACGCATATGATGCAGTAGCTCTGGTCGCGCTTGCACTGGAAAAAACAGGTAATGTCTCTTCTTCCGGTACTGCGATCCGTGACTGTTTGCGCGATGTCGCAAATCCACCAGCTACACTAAAAACCGCGGACCTCGGCGAAGCTTTAAAGATAATTCGTGAGGGTGATTTTTCGGTTAACTATCTTGGTGCTTCGGGCGACATCCGCTTCGATACGAACGGTGATGTAAAGGGCAGTTACTGTGAATGGTTTATTGCCGATAATGGCGAAGTCGAACTTGGATACCCAATTGCGCTGGAAGGCCAAATTGAGGCGGCACCTACACCAAAACCAACGGTAGCACCAACGGAGACTCCTGCAACACCTGTAACAACGGCAAAGGCGACTGAAGAACCAGCAGCTCAGACACCTACCTCTACTGCGATACCGGCACCAACGACAAAGGCAACTGAAGAACCAGCAGCTATTCCGACACCACCCGGTTTTGAAGCGGTATTCGCTATCGCCGGTCTGTTAGTAGTCGGATATTTGGTGTTTAGACGAAAAAGAGCTTAAACCAAACACGATATATAAGAGGGGCAGTTTTTAAAAAAAGCCCCTTTCTCTCTTTATTTTTTGAATATACTCTAACCCCACAGGATACTGCGTAATCACGAAAGCGGCAGCGTAAAACAAACCGTGCAGCCTTTGCCCGTCTCTGATTCTATCCAGATGTGACCATCGTGTACCTCGATTATCCGCTTCACGATTGCGAGTCCGGCACCCGTTCCTTTGCTACTCTCGTCCTCTTTGTAGAACAGCTCGAACACCTTCTCATGCTGGCTCTTCTCTATTCCCTTCCCCGTATCCTTAACAAAAAAAACCGTTTCTTCGCCATCTGCACGAACTCCTATTTCTATTTCCGGATGCGATTGTTCGCCCATATGATTGATACTGTTTGTTATGAGATTCACAAGCACCTCGGCTATTCTCATGCGATCCACGTGAACCGCGGGAAGCGCATCTGCCACTGTTATTTCAACATCGCTTGTTTTTAGCTGCTCTGTTGTTTGCTCCAATGCTTCTTTTACGATGTCCGCAAACGGTACATCTTCCGGCGGGTTCGTCACGCGACCGATACGCGAGAGTTGAAGCGTGTCGTTTAGCAGGATTGCCATCTTCGCGACACCTTTTTCTATCCAGGTTAAATCCGTTTCCACGTTCTCTTTATCGGCATGCTCTAAATCTTCTCGCAGTATGGTGGCAAAGCCTTGAATACTACGTAGTGGTGCCCCGAGGTCGTGAGAGACGGTATAGGTAAATCGCTCCAGTTCTGCGTTCTTCACTTCAAGTTCCTTCATGAACCGCTCTCGTTCCTCCTCCGCTCGATTACTCTCTGTGACGTCCAGCTCCAAGCCTATTATGCCTGTGACGTTACCATCTGCATCCTTAATTGGTACCTTGTCTAATCGTACCCATCTCAGCCCTTCAGGAGTTGTGATTTTTCTAGTTGTGCCTATCTGTGGTTCTTTTGTATCCAGGACTTTATTGTCACTTTTGATATACCCGTCAGCATCTTCTGGGAATAGTTCTCTGGTAGTTTTGCCCTTGAACTCCCTGGGTTTCAGACCATAACGCTTTGCAAGAACTTCGTTTACCTGAACGAACACGCTATTAGTGTCTATATGGAATAAACTTACTGGAACAGAATCGAGAATTATCTGGTATTCATGCTCTCTCTCCCGCAATCTTTTCTCGGCACCATGTTTGTAAAGAGCCAACTCAATGAGGGGTCGTAACTCTTTATCCTTAAAAGGCTTAATTATATAGCCGTATGGCTCCGTAAGCTTTGCCGACTCTATCCTTGTTTCATCTGCATACGCAGTAAGAAAAACCACCGGTATATCCAGTTGATTGTGAATCCGCCCCGCAGCTTCTATGCCATCCATAGCCCCTTGTAACTCGATGTCCATAAGTACTAAATCCGGCTTCAGCTCCTCCGCCTTTTTTATTGCCCTTTCTCCGGAAGGTACAATTGCTGGAGCATCATATCCCATACTTTTCAGACTATTTTGTAGATCCATAGCCGTGATCGCTTCATCTTCCACTATCAATATCTTCGCTTTCGGCATCTTTCTATTCCATATTTTTGTCCACGCCAAATCTAATCGTAAATGCCGTTCCGCCACTTCTATCTAGCTCTACTGTACCCCCAAGCTGTTCTACTAAAGCGATAACCATGTGCATACCCAAAGAGTCGGTATTCCGGAAATCCAGTGATTCAGGAAAGCCAATACCCGTATCGCTGACAATAAGTTCAACCTCATTTTCCTTGACCGGGTGCATGACTATGTTTATCTCTCCTCGCGTGCCTTCCGGGAACGCATGCTTAAGAGAATTAGAGACAAGCTCGTTGAGGATCAACCCGCAGGGCGTTGCGGTATTAACATCCAGATAAACATCGTTGATTCTTGTCTTCAGCGTAATATCCGCCGGATGAACGTTATACAGATCGAACAACTGAACGGTCATGCCCCGGATATATTCATTAACGTCAATTCTTGACATATCCGGGGATTGGTACAGTGTCTCATGCACGAGTGCCATTGAATTGACACGACTCAGGCAATTCGTAAAAAGTGCTTGGGCTTCTTTATTCTTTATATGCCGCGATTGCAATCGGATTAAGCTGGCTATTACTTGCATATTATTCTTTACACGATGATGTATTTCCTTCAATAACACTTCTTTTTCTTTCAGGGCTCTTTCTATCTGCTCCTCAACTGTTATACGGGCAATTGCACTTCCTATTTGGGTAGCTATAGCTTCAAGCGAGTTGCGAGCGAAAGAGGGTACCTCGTCCTGAGTATGAGACGCGATATTCAAACAGGCGATTATTTGACCGTCATGACTCACCGGAATGATCAGGATAGCACGTAAGCCTTCATGCTTCTTAATCTCGTCTAAAGACAGACCCAATTTACGGTATTTTGTGTAGATTGGCTTGCCGGCCATTACGAGCCGAGCACTTTCTGAATCTCCACCATAATGCGATGCTTTGTCAATAAAACCAGACGATAAGCCTTTATGTAATGCAAGGTCTATATTTCCGGATGCTTCGTCCACCAGATAAACTCCACCGCAATCCATTCCTGAAACGTGGATGGTGGCATCAAGGCATAGTTGCAGCGTCTCTTCAAGTCCGGACGCATTGTTAAGCGCTAGTCCAAGATCGCGTTGTGTTCGTATCAAATCATCCATACGCTTCCGC
>JAYEOC010000065.1:0-3319 GCA_034722635.1 Methanobacteriota archaeon | reverse complement strand
TTAATATTTGCCCCGACATATTTACCACCCTAATCATTCAATGTTACAGCGATTTAAAAAGTTTTGTTTTTTTTACATCAAAAAATGTTTTTGGCATACCAATTGTAATTGTTATTATCTCACGCGCGATTGGTGTCTATGGCGGCAGTGGATTATTAGGCATATGTTATACCAATCTAAAAAATAGAACAATGACGAAGAGAATGCGGTTAACCGAAGTAAAAGGAGTTAGAACCAGAAGCGGCATGAGCGTTGATGACCTTGCGCAGGAGTTGAGTGGCTGTGCATTTGGTGCGGGTAGATTAGCCCGGGCGGTAGATATATACGAGGAAATGCTGAAGGATGATACAACGAAATTTATCGGTATTGCGGGCGCACTGGTACCCGCGGGGATGCGAACGGTAATTGCACACATGATTCGGGAAAGATACGTGGACGTGGTGGTAACAACAGGAGCAAACCTCGTGCATGACATTATAGAAGCTCTTGGTCATCATCATTATAAGATGGAAGAATCAGAAGCGAGTGACACAGTTGATGATGCCGGGTTACGAGGACAGGGTATGGACCGGATATATGATGTAGTCGTGCATGATGAGGCATTCGCAATGTTAGAAGAGTTTGTAAGGGGTGTCTTTGACGAACTCGATAGTAGCGGTAATCAGCGTTACAGTATAAGCGCGCTGACAAAAACGCTAGGCGAAAACATCTCGGATCGTGATTCTATATTAAAGAGTGCAGTGGATAGTAATGTTCCAGTATTCTGTCCCGCAATTGCTGATTCTATGATTGGTCTCCATGCGTGGATTTATAAACAAACAGCGGCTTTACACGTGGATGCCTTCGATGATATGAAAGAATTGATAGACATATTCTGCGATGCGAAACGTACAGGTGCGATAATTCTTGGCGGTGGAGTACCAAAAAACTTTATATTCCAGACCGCGCTCGTAGCGCCACAACGTGATGATGGTCGAGAAGGGTTCGATTATGCCATACAGATAACAACCGATACGCCGGAGAATGGTGGTTTGAGTGGTGCAACGTTAGATGAAGCGAAATCATGGGGTAAAATCGGTGTAAAAGCAAAAGCAGTTACTCTTTATTCTGATGCCACGATAGCTTTACCTTTAATCCTGGCTGCGGTGCAAACAAGAATGCACGAGAACAAAAAAACATAGCCATTGCGGTTATTAACGAATGTGACACCCAATATTCACACATTTCGTTAGAATGTCTTAATATCTTTACACATATTATTATTTACTACACCGCTACCCCTATAATTACACACAATTTAAAACTAAAAATCACACAAAAAAAACGAAAGTCTTATTTATGGCTGGATTGTATATTTATTATAGCTAACAAAATCGCTGCTAAGAATAGGAAAGTATCAAATGCAAACGGCATGTAGGAGAAAGGATAGGAGGTGTTGTGCGTAGAATGAATACGGATACAGCAATGAATATGACCGCAATGAATATGACCTCTGCACAGGAGGGATTCGCGACCGTCACGCAGTCGGGGATATACCTAATTTCCACGAGTCTATTGTATCCCGTGCTAATAATACTATTTCTTTTGATTGCCTGGAGTTTAATAGCGCTCGGAAGGTTTCTGTATGAGTGGCACAAAAGGGACCGCGATTTCGTGGCGCTTGAACGTGGTGCGTTTAAAGCGAGGGCGTTACTGGATGCGAAAGACCTGGACGGTGCTTTTGAGATCTTGAGTACGTTGTGTTCTACGAAATACGTGCATATATTTCTCATGCGATTAGCAAGGTTCCAGAGAGCGCATCAGAGTAAGAAACTAATGGAAGTAAAGATAGAAAAGCTATTACAGGATTTAGAGAGCGTGATGACGAAGCGGCTGGAGTCTTCGCGGTTTGTGACTCGAGCAGGCCCTATGCTTGGTTTGATGGGTACGTTGATACCAATGGGGCCCGCACTGCTCGCGCTTGCCGGTGGTGACATCGAAACGTTAGCAAAGAATCTGGTTGTCGCATTCGGGTCAACGGTTCTTGGATTAGTGGCGGGGCTGGTCGGGACTTTTATCTCACTGGTTAGAAGTAGATGGTATGAGCAGGATATGAGCGATATGGAGTATTTATCGGAGATTTTGTTCGGGGATCGAGCAAGCGAAGAAGGTTTAGAATTAGGGATATTTGAAGAATTCGATTTGGATGAAGAGAAAAGGTATAGTCAACGACTCCGGCATTATCTGGGTAAGAGGAATAAAAGGGATAGAAGCAAACTGCGAGAAGTTTTCAGAAAAAAGGGAGGGCAAACGAAAGATGAGTTACATGAAGCGAAAGAGTAGAAGAAATGGTGGGCGAAGAGGCAGCCGGCTACACGAAGATGTGGACCCTTTAAGCGGAGTTGCGAATCTATTTGACGTGGCGATGATATTTGCACTGGGGTTGCTCGTTGCGTTAGTGATACAGATGCAAGCGCAAGAGGCGCTCGTGGATATTGATAAGATGAAAGAGATAATCGAGCGTGGTAAGCAGATGGAGATGGCCCCGACAGAAGAAATGGTTACCGTTTCCGGTGAAATAGAGACGTCCGGCACGCTTTATGAGCTTAGACAGGGAGATAACTCGGTGTTTATACTGGTGAATGAATCCGCAGAAGGTGCGGGTTGACCTGTAAACGTATTCAGGAACGTTCAATGCGAGCGATTTGGGGCGATACTGTCAGAAAAGGTATAAGATGTTGTAGCGAGGTAATGACAGGTTCGGAAAACAGTGCTGTTCGCTTTATCTAAGGTTAAACTGAGTACGGTATCGTACCACTGTAAAGTAATAAAAGGTACGGTAAGCTACAGAGATTTACACAGGCATCGGTAACAAAGATTGCTTCTTTGGGTGTCGTTTTGGCAGCCATCTCTATTTCATTGGGATTTATGGACAAATAAAGTCTACAAAAGCTTGCTAAGTAGCAATGTTTTCGAGGAAGCTAAGTATATTATGAATGTGCTGTTGGCGGAATTATGTGGGAAGTGCTTTAAGTAAAATTGCCGGTTTGGTACCTGGTCCGGCCTAAGGTGGCTGCTATTTAGGATTATTAGTTGTACTTCTCAAAACACGCAAAATATTAGGGTTCCGGTGCAACGACCGGTAACCCGAAAAGTTTATATAGTCCTATAATTATGCCATCGATAGAACAAAGGGTAACAAATCCGGATGGGGAGAAGAAGACATGAATGAAACAGATTTTATGGACAACTACGTTTTAGCACAGGATTCGTGGATAATAGCACTGGAAGGCATTGTCGCACTGATATTCGGCTTTTTCGTCCTGATCTGGCCGGGAAT
>JAYEOC010000064.1:0-3328 GCA_034722635.1 Methanobacteriota archaeon | reverse complement strand
CAGCGATTTCTGTTTATCCTCAACGGGAAAGAACAAATCCACATCTGTCTTTAACAACTCCAGCCTCTGTCGTGTGTAATCCGTCACGAGATACTCATCCGCTATGCGTAACGATACGTCAAGATATTTCTTAATACTTGCGGCATGCACAGTAGGAAGTAACTTACTGCTGCATCTGCTACATTTACCACCCAGCGGAATCCTACGGTATTTCGCATTGCATTTACTACACCGCACTTTCTGTGAGCCAAACGCACGGAGATTACCTTTTATATCACGCAAGAAATGGTTTTTTATGACCGTTTCCGCCACTTCGCGCTCATTTACAGCCCTTATAATCGTTGCCAACCGTAGTTGCGCATTCATTTTGTCCTTCATTGTGTCCAAAGTTTTATATAGCGAGTTCAAAGGACCCGCCGCGATGTCCGTGGTCTCATTTGTGTAACGGAACCCATAAACATCCTTTGGCTCTTCTATCCGGGTAGATGCAGTCTCTATATCCACATCCTTTGGTGACACACCAGAAATAGTGGCGTCGTAAAAATTCAGCGGATAGTCCTTCATAATTGATAAGTTATGTGCCTCCTTGTCCACTTCTTTTGGATTGATAAACGGGATGAGAACCAGAGGCGCATCCATTCTGCCTCCGATCCTATCAGGTAGAAAAGATAACGAGAAGTTAAGCAGCGCGTCCAGCAAAAGAATGATTGAATCTTCGTCACCGTCACAATTCCGGCGTTTCGCGGCATGAAAAAACGGATGGGCATAACAAGCGGACACACGTGTAAACCCGATTATTCTGCCCAATATCCCGGCCGAAGTATGCGGTGCCAACCCAAGCACGAGCTGCCCTAAGATGTCTTCTTTGCTCGATGCACGATAATAGCGTGACAAGCCATAAAATCGCTCTAACAAATCATCCAAAAAACTCGTTACCTTTAACAAATACGAAGCGGTATTATCCGAGACAATGATGTCCTGCTGTTTAAGCTCTAACATTTGCGAATCAGTTTTCAAGTCCTCGCCATCTATATCTTGTGAATACCCCAACGCTTTCGCTCTTTCGACACTTATCCCTATCTCTTTCGGCTTAAAATGCGTTAACGGTAGATTAGTGAAATCGAATCTTATTGTACCGTCTTTGAAGATGAACACACCATGTTTAGCCCTTAAAATGCCTTTTGCTAAATGTTCCGGCACTTTGCAGCTCGGTATCAGACCTGTCACGTATTTCACGTCCTGTTTATTTATATCGTGGCCGTCACCCAATTTCTTTACCGTATCATGGTAAAATTGCCCCAAATCAATTGTCTTTCGGTTTACTCGGTTCCAACTGGTATTCCTGTTTCTTACTTTTTTTCTCGTTGCATTCTGATCCAAAATGCGGACATTGAACGAGCCACACCGATCACAAGCAGAACAGCAGGATAGAAACTCGTGCCCACAATCTCGGCATCGCCGCATCCCTACTTCTACTTCTATTTCTTTAGCCCTCAAAGCGGTCTTCAACGACCTGCTTTTTCCGCCGGCCGTACCCAGAGGGAAGAGACCATGCAATGCAGGCGTCATCATTCGCTCTCGCGATTTCTCGGGCCTGCCCATTCGCATACCAACCCGAGTCGGCGCTTTCTGTCTCGTTTTTAGCAGCACCGTATTGTCTTTATTCAGTGCAGCGTTTAGCCCTAAACCTCTTAGTAGTGCATACGGCTCTTCCACCGCCAACTGTGGAGCCAGCGTAGCGGTTCGGGACACACCAGAGGTGATAGTCAGAACGAGCAGGTTCTCTAAAATCGCTTTTACTCGACCATCATCATCTTCCGGTATATATAGCGTCTCTTTGCTGCGTTTCTCGCATGCACGTTCTAAAGACCCATGGACTGATATATGTGCAGCCAGATAGTCCCGGTCCTCTTCTGTTATATCCTCCCACAGGTAGGTATAAGCAGGATGCAATGGCAGGTCGTACCTGGACGATATGTCAATTGCTTCTTTCTGTGTCGGAAATTGCAAAAGCCACCTCGCCGCTTCTTCCTCCGATTTCACTGCCATATCCTTCAACCACCATTCATGAGAGTATGCACCTAGTACTAATCGGTGCCCGGTCTCTAAAAAATCACCATAATCAATAAGCACTTCCCCTAAATCTACAATCTCCGCCACATTATCTATTATACTCTGTTCACAACCTGACGTTTTGAATTTGATGATATTCCCGTTCTTCAATTTCACCGTTGGTCCCTCAATAGAATCAACTGGTACAACGCAATGTGCTTTACCCGGTAGTTCGGGCTTTATCTGCGTGCCCGCCGCGAGGAATCCAAGCAAAGACATCGTATCGGGATTCATGCCGACAGTAGAAAAGCCAGTGTTTCTTGCACGTCCGTATCGGAGCCGGAAGGCACCTTTTTCCGCGGGACGTCCAAATACCGGTCGCCCTGCTATCAAATCATCTAAAAAGTTTTTCTTGCCTTTCTCCTTCTTTGCTTTTACTTGGTTAGCCAACCACTCCCAACCTTCGAGCTTTAGTTTATCCACATGCCGCTTTATTTTAGGGGCTTTCATGGCTAGCCCTTCTGTGAGCACAAGTACCATACCGCCCCTTATCCTGTTCGTCGCGACCCGTTCAAGGTCTTTATAACCTTCTACTTCTCGTTCCTCTGTCGGGTCGCCATCAATGCATATTGGGCAGTTCTTTACTATTTCTTTTATCTCATCGTCCGAAGGTGTGTATTGCAACCCTGCTATTCGTGCATACGCCGAAACTTCAAGTGCGTACCGCCATAGCTCTTCCTCTCGTGGTGAATATGCAGCAAATCCCATTCGCCGCCGTATATAATCCGCAGCTAATATGGACAGTGCCTGTGCCGTCCCGCCTGCGCTCCTTATCGGCCCGGAATAAAATACTTTTATATACTCGCTCGAATCATCGTTTATGCCTACTTCAACACGTGAAATGCCATCTAAAGGTGCGGCAACTACGCCTTCCGTGAGTATCGCCACGGCGGTCCGGACTGCGTGCTCTATGACCTCAACACGTTTAAACTTGCCGAATTTGTCTTCTGCGAAATCGTGACCTATTTTTAATGCTAATTCCTCTCTACCGTTACCTTCTTGTTCTAATTCGTGTATTCGCGTGCCCACGCCTTTTATGCCTATGAGTGCCTCGACACGCTCTGCAAGGTCCCTGGTTATGTGTATTTCTGGCTGAATTGCAGGGTCAAGACCTTTTCCTCGCGCTTCCTTTGCTATACTCAACTCACTCGCTAAATGCGCTTTTAACGTTTCGTGATAGAGCGAAGTCGCGGTTGTCATTGTCTATAAGTGTTAA
>JAYEOC010000063.1:11563-12923 GCA_034722635.1 Methanobacteriota archaeon | reverse complement strand
AAGAACAAAACCTTTCGAAAAAAAGGTAAGTAAAGAAATGCTTGCTCAAATATCGGAGCAGATAGACAAAAATAATGTGGATCTCGATTTCATTGCAGTTACAGGCGACATTGCGTTTTCCGGGTAGGAATACGAAGAAGCCAAAAAGTTCTTTGAGGAGCTTAAATTAGCATTACCTGAAAAACCCGTATTTCTTGTCGTACCGGGCAATCACGATGGGGATAGGGACAATGTGAGTGAAACAATCCTTCTTCACGAAATCGTTAGTGCGGGGAGAACCGATAAAATCCTTGTGTCTGAATAGGAAATTAAAAACTATATCAGTGACAAGTTCAATGCGTATAGGGAATTTTCGGAATCCTTAAATCCAGCACTCTACGAATCAGAAGACGGTTACTTTTGGGTAAATAATTTTGAGGCTAAGGACGTATCGTTCCTGGGTCTGAACAGTGCATGGGCATCCGAAAGCAAAGAAGACCTGCATAATATCACACTTGGCTATCCGCAGGTGATGCGTGCTTTTAGAAAATCTAATCGTTCAACCCGAATTCTTCTGATGCACCACCCCTTATTTGAGTGGTTTTCGGAGGCAGATTTTGTTAGATTTCGCGATGAAATACTCAGCAATTGCGGGTTGATACTTCACGGGTCGAGTCACAGGCGAAAGGTTTGTGCGTGCGGGTTTGGCCCTATATCTGCAATTTTAGGGGTGGAGTAAGATTTCATCCTGATAGAGACTGCTATGACGATAAGCAAGGGAAGGAGTATTTTGATCTTTATACCTTTCAAACAACCACCAAAAATCGCGGAGTACAACCACTTACAATCCCTCAAGGATACAAGAACTCGCAAGGCGTGGCGAGGTGATTACTGTAAGTCTTCCGGGGGTCTACATCGCTCTTGAAACAGCAAATCCATTCTATAAGATCGAAGAATCCGAAAAGGGGCATGAGACCAAGGAATCTGCCACCATAGACCTCGAGGAGCTCTTAGGGCGATTGGATTACATACTTCTCCGCGGACAAGCTAGTATGGGTAAGACCACATTGATGAAACATTTAGCCTACACCATAACTCAGGGTTCAGGTCCTCTATCGCTCCGCGGGAATCTCCCGGTGATCATATTTCTCAATGATTTATGGCCCATCTACAATGAAGCACTGGAACCGTCCCGAAATATGATGACCCTTGAACCTCTTTTGAAAACATATCTCGATAGAATTGGATGTCAACTACCATGGGAAATCGTATCGAATTATCTATCACAGGGTAAAGCGTTGTTCCTGTTCGATGGGCTGGACGAAGTGCCGGAAAAAATCCGTCCTGAACTCGTGGATATTATTGCTAATTTCCGATTTGA
>JAYEOC010000063.1:0-11463 GCA_034722635.1 Methanobacteriota archaeon | reverse complement strand
TACCATGGGAAATCGTATCGAATTATCTATCACAGGGTAAAGCGTTGTTCCTGTTCGATGGGCTGGACGAAGTGCCGGAAAAAATCCGTCCTGAACTCGTGGATATTATTGCTAATTTCCGATTTGACCAGAAGTTAAACGTAAGGCAGTTGATTTTCTGCGTAAATCTGCGTATATCCGTGTAATCTGCGTCCTAAATAGGTAGAAGTTATACTTTATATACAGGAACAAAAAGAACCGGTTTTTGATCACCGGGAGACCACACGGTATTGCAGGGAAAGCGATAGAGCGTTTCGGGAAACATCTCTTTGATATTGAGTATCTAAAAATTAATAAAATTGAGGTGTTCATACCAAAATGGTTCCGGGCAGTTTCTGGTCAAGCGACAGGACTTGGAGATTTGACGGCCCATGATATGATTGCCGATATAAGGCAGCATGAATACGTGGCCGTTTTCACTCAGAACCCTTTAATGTTAACTGCGGTGTGCATCCTTTACAGTATTGGTAGACGTATCCCGGAGCAGCGCTCTGACCTCTACGACCGTATTGTAGCGAATCTCATGTACAGACGTTTCCATGACCCCAAGAACCCGCTAAATCGAGTGAGGTTATGGAATACCTCATGCGTTTAGCTTTTGTGACGCATAAGAAGAATCTTAAAAAAAGGAAACAGGCGTTGAACACATACCCTCTACTAAAGAACTGCTAAAATCCGGTAGCTGCGAACATGACGAGGTCATTTAGCCTATCTCTACGGTTCTGCTGTGCAAACGTGTTCGATCTCTGAGTTAATCAGCGTTAATCGGTTTCTTAGATAGAAGAATCTAATATTCTCATCCGTCAATTCATTATATTTAAAGCCGTTTTTTACGCTGCTGTGGAGGCCACTGCTGCTTTTTACGCTTCGTACTTGCTAGCCCTTTCTTGCGTGGCCGTACCAGCCCTGATGGCTCTTCCTTTCTGCTCAATATGACCCATGCTGCGCCAACCGCTACGAGCAGGCCGGCAGCAATAAAAGCTACCGTGAATACTGGTCGTTTCAGCGCTTCTGCCAACGTCACATTTACGCTTTCGTTATCGCTCTGATTCGCAGGCTCTTCTACTGTTGGCAGTGCGGGTGTGCTGAAATTTAGTACTGGCTCGTCCGTCAGAATAATGTTTAGTGTTGTCGCTGCACGGTGCTCATCGTCATCTTTTGCAACCACTATGTACTCTCCAATCTTCGCAGTCGCAGTGCCGAACGATGCCTCGAAAGTATTATAGAACGTTTTAGCGTCTGCTTTTACCGCGATTACCTGTGGTTTTAAGTTCGTAGGTCCTTCTACGGTAACTACTATTGGTGTTTCTAGTTCTCTATTTGAAATTCCGGTGACCTCTAATTTGGAGCCAAGCAGCACGTTTTCTATCGCGTCGAGTCTTATAAAACCATTTTCTACTTTTAGCGTTACCACGCATAAGAGGTCGTCACTTCCTGGTTGGCCCACCGTATTATCCACTAAATAAGCAAGAATCTCTTCCTGGGTCTTAGTGGCAAGAGAAATGCTGTAATTGTATGATATAGCCTTTAACAGATCATTAGTGCCGGTTTTTGTGCCCCAGACTTCATCACGTCCATAGTTGAGTATTGCTATTTGGTACATGCCGGTGTCCACGTCCTTTTTAACGTCTATTTCGTCTGTTTCGAATTTGCCATCGAGAGACACCTCGCGGATGATATGTGTAAGACCCGGGGCATCTAAATCTCCGTCTGTTTCGATTATGACATCATGAGAATTGAATCCATGTCCACTACCACCTTTTGGTGCAATCGTCAGGATGTCCACGCGGTCCCTACCGGGCACCGTTCCTTCTATCGTGAATTTATCTCCCTGTACAACAAACTCTATATCCTCTTTCACCTCAGCAGTCAATCCACCACGTAATAGCAGTATAGTTGCAGCAGCGTCTGGGAAATCAGTTTCCGGGTCTGATTGTGGCAAAGCCCAGATTTCAAAATGATACGATCCTGGGGTGTGTTCTGTAGTATTCCAGCGATACCCGTTCACGAATTCATTTACTGAGATTTTTGCAAATAAAGCCCCATCTATTTTTATCACTACGTTATTATTTTTATCGGGTACAGTACCTTTAATCGTAATTTCATCACCAATATAATACAATTCTTTTGCAGGTACAATATCTAGTGTTACTTTCTCCCGTATAATTTCTACGTTGGTTTCATCAAAGGTATTAGTACTGTGCTCTGTTGCCGTGATCTCATAGTAGCCTGTGGCATTAAACTGCGCCTTCACATTAAAAACACCTTTTTTATCTGACTTTCCGAAAATCCCGTGTTCACTAATCTCATATACCGTATATTCTGGAACTGCTATAAACTGTACATCTGATGCAATACCGCGTGTCACTGCCACAGTAACGTTTGTATATGGCATAGTATTAATCGTGAATCCAATCACATCACCAAGGGCTTTTCCTTTTTCTTTTTCTTCTGCGGTTAGATCTGCTACTATCTCAACTCCTTTACTTCTTACTTCAAAAGTAACTGTTGGGCCTTCTGCATCGAGTCCATTATTTGTATCAGGGTTTGTTTCAATACTGAGCTTGTACACGCCCCAATCTAGGTTAGTCGTGTTTATTCTAATAGAACTTTCGCCAATGTCATTGATATCAACGTTGCTAAGTGATACACCATTAACCGTATACAATCGGTCATTACGTTTATCTATGAGCTTATAAGAGATCGTGTTATTAGGCTGAGACGAATAAGCAATGACATATAACATTGTGGTCGCGTTAAATGTTATATTATTGCTTTTTGTAACCCACGAAAAATCCTCATCATTTACCTTAGTTATAACAGTTAACCAATTTGCAGGTGAGTAAAATGTCACGATCGTGGTTTTTCCGTTATCACCTATAACGTCATAATCGCCCTCAATCAGATTATCCATCACGGCTTTAGAACTAGAATCAAACGGTGTACTAAATGGAATATTTATGTTACTACCTTCCCATGTGCTCTTTAGTTTACCAGAAGGTATCGAAGCTCCTGTGCCGTTAACAAATCTCAGATTCGTCTCACCGATGAATGCAGAGGCATTTGCATCACCAATAGCTCTTCCTTCCGTAGGACGAACACCCGCATTTACAGGTGCAATAAGAACAAATAGAAGTATAATAAGAATGAATGCGGACAGCCCCACCATCTTTTCGCGTTTACTCATGAGATTCCACACCCATGATAATAAATTAACTACAACCATATATATAAACGTCTAAGGCGAAACAGCAAGTATTAGTATAGAAACATACCCGCTGTTTGTTTTGGTCACCCGATTTTTAGAAACGCTATTCTTTCCGTAAGGTAAAACAAGGGGGACAAAAAAGCAGTCAAAGAAATGTTTTTATGTGTTCTATCCACATGTTATTTATAGATATACGATATAGTGATAATGTATAGATAAACTATGGAGGTTAATGGAGTGAGCGAGGGAGGAATGAAATCGCACTTTGTTCTTCTGTTGAAACTTGTGATTACCGTTTCAGCTATGCTAATCCTGATTTTACCGGCTGTAACTGCTGCCGACATTAGCCCTATCTCCGAGATAGGCGAACCGCAAGTAGGAAAAGAGGTTACTATATCAGGTACTATCATTTCTGTCACCAATAACATCGAGACTGCTAACGTTCAAACATACGAGCCGGGAGAGGCATATAAAGAAATTATTCTCGTCTTTATACACAACGACAAAATAAAAACATACGCGGTAGGAGAAGTAGCCGCGATTCTAATGCTGGATGATAGAACCGGTAAAATATTGGTGAGCGTTGAGCCTTTGCTTTTCAAAGAACCATTCCTCAAAGGACAAAAGGTGGTAGTGACAGGTTTATATGCCGGTAATGCCAATGTACCGGTTGTAAAGGGCTTAATTTATGCCGACCGGGTGTACCCGTACATGGAACTTGGCTATCGCGCGGTGACAATCAAAGAACTTAAGGAGCAACAATTACTTTATTTCCAGTCGCCCGTGTGTATAGAAGGAAACGCAACACAAATAGCTCTCGCAGCCGGTAAGACGGATTTGAAGGTAGATGACGGTACGGGTACGATAGATGTGCTATATCGAGAAGAACTGGACGACCTGAAGATAAACGATTGGGTAACAATAGAAGGCGAATTTCAACGAAATACGATATATGCGTTTACGGTAACGCCCGAGCATCCCGAGCCGACACCGAGTCCATCCCCGAGTCCAAGCGTGAGTCCGACACCAGCACCCACACCCGCGGCACCAACAACGCCGAGCACTACATTTACCCCGGTGCCTATGGAAGAAGAGGGTTTGCCATTTATGTACCTGATTGTGATTATCATTGCAGTCGCAGCGGTTGGTGTATTCGGTGCAATCAAGCTACGAGAGTGGCTCATGTTCCGGCGTTACGGTTAAATCCGCATGCGTAGGACGTTGTCACGGTAAAAGGTTGAACTATAGATTTTATGAAGATGAAGTTAGGCGCAAGTAAGAAAAAAGAGAAGGCCCGAGGACCAACAGCAAAGCCGAGCGTGAAGAAGGCGATGTATGAGCTGAAGGGAATCGAAAAAGCTGAGAAGGCACAAGAGAAGGTCGTGGTGAAGAAGAAGGCGATTACAGAACGTGCAAGGTCAAAAAATGATGAGCCGCTAATAAAACGTGCGGAATCCGAAGAACAAGCAGCAATCGCTGTTTTAGAGCGGATACGTGCAGATAAGAATCGTGCCGAGACAGAACTGAAGAGTATAACCACCGGTAGCGTACCAAAAGAGGCGGTTATTGCAGATAGTAGCACCAGAGCCGGTATCTCCGAGCCAAAAGTGGAATCCGATTCCCCGCCGGTCTCTACCATATCCCCGGAAGCACAAGCGCAGGAAGACGAGGGCGATTACCTGGAAAAGTATCCCATCATTGAACCTTATGCGTACGTCACGATCACAAACGACATTCCGCCGTTATATAAACTTTATGAGGTGCAGCTTACGAACGGCGAAGAGGAACTGTTAAACGAGCTGAAAACACGGTTATATGAGACGATAGACGTGAGTTTTTCCGATGTTGAGGACGTGGAGAAGCTACTGAAAGAGAAAGTGGATGCGATTGTTGCGGATTTGTCGCTGGGGCAAGCATTGACTCCCGATAGTCTGGATAAGGTATTTTATTACATAAAGCGTGATTTCCTGGGTTTCGGTAAGCTGGACCCGGTCCTGAGCGATACAATGGCCGAGGACATCTCCGCAGATGGGCCCGGAATTCCTTTGTTCGTATATCATCGTACCTATCACTCGATAGAAACGAACGTCATATTTGAGCAGGACGAATTAGATTCGCTTATCTATAAAATGGCGCAGCGGTCGGGCAGGCACATATCACTGGCTAAGCCGCTGCTGGATGCCGCTCTGCCCAGCCAGGATAGATTACAATTGAGCATTGGATCAGAAGTCACGACAAGAGGGTCTACCTTTACGATAAGGAAATTCAAAGAGATTCCTCTTACTGCGATAGACCTTGTGAATTTCGGCACGTTCTCGCTGGAAATGATTGCTTATATCTGGATGGCAGTAGATAATGGCTCCAATATACTTATCGCGGGTGGCACGGCCTCGGGAAAAACAACGGTTCTAAACGCTTTTGCCATGTTCATAGCACCAGAAAGTAAAGTAGTAACCATAGAAGATACACGCGAGATAAATTTGATTCACGACAACTGGATTCCCTCCGTGACGAGAGAGGTGGAAGAGGGTGCGAAAGGCGTGGAAATGTTCGATTTGCTAAGGTCCGCGCTCAGACAAAGGCCCGAATATGTTCTCGTGGGCGAAGTGCGAGGTAAAGAAGCGCACACGCTTTTCCAGGCGATGGCGACAGGGCACGTCACGATGTCAACGGTTCATGCGGATTCCGCGGATACCGTAGTAAAACGGCTGACGAAACAGCCTATTAACGTACCTTTAATGCTACTCGACAGCCTGAACATAATACCACTCCAGAAGATGGTGAAAATTGGCACTAAAGCAACCCGGCGGTGCACGAAGATAGTAGAAGTGTTAGGCGTGGATTTTGAGAACGAATCGTTGATGACGAACGACCTATTCACGTGGAGACCACCGGATGAGTTCGAGTTCACGGGCGAATCCGCAATCTTCGTCAAGATTATGGAGAAGCTAAATATGACCGAGGATGCTTTGGGCGCTGAGTTTGCACGCAGGAGAAGGATTCTGGCAGGGATGCAAAAGAAGGACATGACCAATTACCAGTCTCTGCATAAGATGCTGCATGATTATAGGATTGATCCTCTGGAAACCGAGCAGAGGCTAGGGCTATAAAGAGGGAGGAGTAATAGATGACATCCGGAAATATGAATATAGAGGGAATAGCGGTAAGGATATTTGGCCGCTACTTCTTGCAACGGAAAGCGAAATTCAGTTCTCTAAGCGAGGACCTCCTAAAAGCGCGGTTATACACCACCGCGGATAAATGGCTATCAAAAGCGGCTTTCTATGCTATCATCGCCGTATCTTGTGTTGTTGGCATGTATATAATGTTCAGACTGATCCTATCCCCGGTGCTTGATCTTGGTCCTTTTGGGGTGATGGATGTGGTATTCATCGTCAGTAGCAGCCTGGTTTCCTTTGTCGTCACTTTCTTTGCCTATTTTTCGTACCCGAAGCTACTGGCATGGGAAAGGGGCACTAAAATAGACAAAACTCTGCCTTATGCTATCGGTTATATCTCTGCCATGGCGTCCGTGGGTGTGATACCCTACAAGATATTCAAGAAACTATCAGAAGCTGAGGAGACGTATGAGGAAGTGAGCAACGAGATGAAGCTGCTGGTGAGAGACGTGGAACTGCTTGGTTGGGATTTCCTGACGGCACTGAAGAAACTCGCGGCAATAACACCATCCACGAATATGCGGACATTGTTGCAGGGCGCAATAACAACAGCCCTTTCCGGCGGTGAAATGGGCGACTATTTCATTAGTGCATCGAAAGAATATATGGGCGAAAGAAGGGCGATTTATGAATCGCTTATTGAGACGCTGGGTTTGTTCGCAGAGGTTTATGTTATCGGGATAGTGGTTGCGCCGCTGCTGCTCGTGGTGGTAATCTCGATAATGTGTTACCTCGGTACTGCGACTTTAGAAGTACTCGCGGTGATTACGTATTTTGTCATTCCGCTTGGTACTGTTACGTTTATCATTCTTATTGGTATGGTCAGTCAGGATTAAAACGCTAAAAAGGAAGTGTAAAAAATGGATGAAATGGACGAGCTTCTGACGGCAATAGAAAAGAAGAGAAAGGAGGCTGCGATAGTAACTTTTTTCCGTGACCCTCTGGGTGTCGTCAGGAAGAAACCTATTCGTATTGGTTACATATCCGGTGCTATCGGTGCTGTGCTCATGGTATTAATTTATTTTTACGGCAAGTCTCACACCGACTGGACCGGGATTGTAGCACCATACGATGCGTACATTTTGGCAGCTATCGCCGCGCTCGTCCCCCCGGCATATTATTTGTACAAGGAAGATACGAGGATAAAGAAAGCGGATAGTGAGTTTCCCCTCTTGCTGCGTGAGCTCGCACAGGCAAAGCGGGCAGGTCTAACATTAGTAGATTCCTTTAGACTTATTTCGGAAGGTGAATACGGGATACTTACGGAAAGTCTGCGGACTGTTGCGTATCAACTCACCTGGGGAGTCCCGTTCGAAGAGGCGATGAGGTTATTTGCCGAGCGACATCCCACAAAAATGATTAAACGGTCCATAGAGATGATTATTGAAGGGTACCGGGTAGGAGGCGATGTTGGCAGCATATTAAAAATTACTGCGGATGACGTGAACGAGGTGAGAGCGCTGGAGAAGAAAAGAGCTGCTGATATGATGCCTTACATAGCCATCTGCTACATCACCTTCGGTGTCTTCTTGCTCATCTTACTGGTACTCTACAATACGTTCATACCAATGATGTCAGAAGCATCGGAAAAAGTCAGTGGAGGAGACGTGGGCGGGGCGGTAATGGTAAGAGTGGATTCTGTGAAGATGAAGATGATTTTATTCCATTGCGGAATGATTCAGGGCTTTTGCTCTGGTTTTATGGCCGGCAAGTTAGGGACGGGTAAGGTAATAGCGGGGTTGAAGCATGCGTTGCTATTAGCATTAGGTGCATTTGCACTTTTTGCGGTTTTGGAATTCGCACCGCTTTAGGTTCGGAGTGCCTCACAAAAATATAAGCCTCACACCCGCCAGAATGCTGGCGTTAGCAGAACCAGGA
Source organism: Methanobacteriota archaeon (assembly GCA_034722635.1). Taxonomy (GTDB): domain Archaea; phylum Halobacteriota; class Syntropharchaeia; order Alkanophagales; family Methanospirareceae; genus QENJ01. Next base: position 3,159 of record JAYEOC010000063.1, on the reverse strand, counting down.
CGGTAAATAACTCTAACCGTCCTGCCCACATGCAAAACGACAGGATGAGCTTCCCCATCGCAGGTACTTCGGCGTAATTAAGGCATACGAATCCGAAGCCAGGTCCAACGTTGCCGAGAGTTGCCGCTACGGATGATGCCGCACTGACTATATCCAAACCCATTGCAGCCATGAGTATCGAGCAAACTACAAATATCAAGACATAAGCGATAAAAAATGCGATAATCCCTTGCAGAATATCCTCAGAGATGGGCTTCTTTCCGGTCTTCAGCACGAATATAGCATGTGGATATAGAATATGACGAATCCTCTGCATACTGTATTTCAGCAGTACGTAGATCCTGACGACTTTTATGCTACCGCCGGTTGAACCACCACAGCCGCCAATGAACATCAGTGCAAATATGACCATCTTGGATAAATCACCCCAGGTATCAAAATTAGCGGTTGTGAATCCCGTGGTACTCATAACAGAAATCGCCTGGAATCCACCGTATCTGAATGCTTCCCGTAAAGAATCGAAATGATGGATGTATAAGTCTCCTGTTATCAAGATAACCGCTATCAGGATAAACGCGCAATAGACCTGAAACTCTTTATTTGCTATTACTCGCCGGGGATTTCGTATCAAAGAATAGTGCAGGATGAAGTTCATGCCCCCGAGGAACATGAACACCGCGATGATCAACTCTGCTATGGGGTTCATGTATCCGCCGATATTTTCTGTGAGTGGCGAGAAGCCGCCTGTTGGCATCGTGGCGAATGCCGTACACAGGGAATCATACAGGGGCAATTTCGCTACATAAAAAAGCGCAATAATTTCCGCACATGTCAGTAGCAGGTAAATAGACCAGAGCATTCTTGCCGTCTTCTGAACCCTAGGCCTTATACGCTCGGACATGGGTCCCGGGAACTCTCGGTCAAATAACTGGCTGCCGGAAATGCCGAAAGCCGGAAATATAGCAATGAAGAGCAAAATAACACCCATACCGCCAATCCATTGCGTGAAACTTCGCCATAGTAGTAAGCTCCGGTCAACCTGCTCTAAATTTAGCATTACCGTGGAGCCCGTGGTTGTGAAGCCGGACATGGACTCAAAGAAAGCATCAACAGGACCAAGTGTGGACGAGAATACGAAAGGGAGTGCACCGAAGATAGCTACAAATAGCCAACCTAAAGCGACAATGGCAAAACCCTCTCGCCTTTTTATCTCTCCTTGCGTCCCTATCCACTCTAAAATCAACCCGGAAGTGGTAGTAATCACCAGCGGGACAATCCAGGTCATAATGGTAAATTGCGATACGATACCCTCGCCGTACCAAACACCCACGCAAAGGGGAACTACCATTAAAATACCTAAATACTTCAGGATTGTTCCAATACTACCGAAAACTATTTCTTTGTCCACACTCTTTACCTTTTACAAAAAATAAGAAACACTAAGTTCTTCCTATGGATGTTTTTTGATATAAAACACGGATAAAATAAAGAGTAAAGATTTGAATTTTGCTATGGTGAACAGGAGAAGAAGCTAAAATGTTCGCAAACATACGTACGATATTAAAAGACATAGGAAGCATTTTAGTTATCCTTGGCGTGCTCATGTACACATTAATCGGCGTTGCTTTTATCTTTAATGAGCTTTACGTGGTAAAATTTGTGGTATTCATCGCCATTGCCGTATTAGCCCTTGGATTATCGCTCATGCACTACTTCAGGGATGCTAAGGAATCAGAATATAAGCATGCGATGGTATGTGCGGCATTAGTGTGGCTGATCGTCCCTGCTTTCAGCTCACTGCTCCTCATTTTGATAGAAGATATGAGTCCCCTGGATTCTTTCTTTGAAGCAATGTCTGGTTGGACAGGAACGGGACTGACGATGATTGCGCATCCTTCTTCGCTTACATACACAATGCAGTTCTGGCGAAGCCTGATGCAGTGGGTGGGCGGTGTTGGTGTGATCGTCCTGATGCTTTCCATCCTTGCGCGTCCCGGTACGGGGGCATATTCATTGTATAAAGCAGAAGCGCGTGAGGAAAAATTGAAACCGAGTATTATATCCACAGTGAGAATGACGTGGTGGATCTACATCCTTTTAACTTTTATTGGCATACTTTTATTCTTTTATGCTGGAATGAGCCCGTGGGAAGCGATAAATCATGCAATGACCGCTATCGGAACAGGCGGGTTCGCCGTAACCGACAGAAGTATGGCTACATATAACAATTTTTTAATCGAATTGGCGGTTATTCCAATCATGATTTTAGGTGCAATACCGTTTTTAGTGCATTATAGAGTGCTAAAAGGGAAACTGAACTCGTATTTTAAAGATACGCAGTGCAAAGCTTTTGTAGTTGTTCTGACATTTTTGCTCGTTCTTTTATTCGCAGCTAATTACTCAATATATGGCGATGCTACAAACTGTCTCCGTTATTCTTCTTTTCAACTTATATCAGGACTAACATGCACGGGGTTCCAGACGACAAGTGTGCGCGACTGGTCTGCGGACGGACTGATTATCATGTGCATAAGTATGATAATTGGAGGTGGGATGGGGTCTACGGCAGGGGGAGTGAAATTGATAAGAGCGGTGATAGCATTCAAATGGATAACATGGTCATTAAGGCGGAATTTTTTGCCACCAAGAGCGTTAATTTCTGTCAAACTTGGCGATAGAATATTAGAGAGAGGGGAAATAGTAAAGATAGTCTCGGAATCCAGTTTGATTATCAGTCTATGGTGTATATTCTTGCTTGTCGGGATATTCGTTTTATCCGTGACGGTGGGGCCACAATTTCCGTTGGAAGCTGTCATGTTTGAGGTAGCATCGGCACAAGGGAATGTGGGGCTGTCTATCGGGATAACGAATGCGGGGCTGTCATATATAGGGAAGATAATGCTAATATTGAATATGTGGATAGGTCGTCTGGAGATAATCCCCGTTCTGATGATGCTCAGAGCTCTTGTCAAGGGTTTTCATCCACTTTAGCATCCTTAGGAGTTCTTTTGATAATGCTTTTCTTTTCAAGTAAAGGTTTGTGCGGGCACGCTCTCGTTCGACACTTTCACCGCCAGTCAGACCCCCAAAGTCTTCCTCCACATCGCTACCCCACGAGCGCCAACCGTCCACGGTGAGTCCGCTCCCTTCCGGGCCTAA
>JAYEOC010000062.1:0-3341 GCA_034722635.1 Methanobacteriota archaeon | reverse complement strand
ATGAATAATACGCGAAACAATATTAAGCCTCTACACGCGGTTTACCAACACCAATGTAAATAAAACCACCCTTTTCGCATTCCGACTTATTGTATGCGTCTCGGCCATCTACCAGCACGGGCGTACGCATTTTCGCTTTTAGCGAGCTTAGATCCAGATTGAGATATTCGTTATGCGGAGTCACGAGCACGATAGCGTCAGCGCCGGTGATTGCTTTGTCGAAGTCTGTAGTAAACGGAATATCAAAATCACGTACGTAGGGATCATGAAGTACTGGCTTTGCACCTTTTTGCAATAATAGTTCATAAAGAGGTTGTGACGGTGTATTTCTCGTATCATCGGAATTCTCTAGAAATGCAACGCCCAAAATAGCTACTTTCGCACCTTCCGGTTTTCTGTCTGCCTTGTTCAACCCCTCTACCACCAGATCCGTCACGTGTGTCGGCATCCACAAGTTCAATTCCCTGCTTTTAACGATGATCTGCGGTTCAACCTTGAATGTACCGTACGTATCCACACCATACTTTAACAACCAGGGATCCTTTGGAAGGCAATGTCCACCCACACCAGCCCCGGGAAAGTGCATGTTCCTTACGGGATTAGCGGACGGATTTGAGGGATCATTCGGCAATGTATTCACCAGCTCGCGTACCTTAAAGGCATCCACACCTAAACTTTCACACATCAACGCCATCTCATTTGCAAATGCTATATTCACATCCCGATAAGTATTTTCTGCTACCTTTGCCACTTCCGCGGTTAGCACATTTGTCGGATATAAATCCGCCTTTACTATATGTTTATATAACGCCATAGCTCGTTTTGTGCTCTCTTCATCTATCCCGCCAATAATCCGCGGATAATTGATAATATTATGGAGTAACCGTCCCACCATAACTCGTTCATAAGAGAACGCCAGCGCGAATTCTTTACCCGCTTCTAATTGCGATTCCGCTTCCAGTATCGGTTTCACAACGTTTTCCGTTGTACCTGGTGCAACGGTAGATTCTATAACGATCAGAATATTCCGCTTTATGTGGCGTCCAACTTCTTCGCTCACTGCCTTAAGGGATTCATAGTGCGGTATGCCTCGTTCATCCGTAGGCGTTTGTACATCTATTAGAATAGCTTCGGCACTAGCGCATTCCGAAAAATCATCGGTAACTCGAAACGTTCCCTTTTGTACCACTTTCGCTATTAATTCAGATAAACCGGGCTCTTCGCCTCCGATCGGATTCTTCCCGTTATTGAGCCAATCTATTTTCCAGCCCGAGCGTTTTGACCTTCTCTGTATCCCTACTACGTTACAGTCTTCTACATCGGCAAATAGAGCTGCTGCGGGTATTCCCACATAGCCCATACCGATAACAACTATCTTCTTCATTCTGTTGATATAAAAGATACTACATTTTAGGTAAAGCTTTCTTTTTGATCCACCCCCTATTCTGGGGAATACGCTATCTAAAGACGAGAGTGGAAAAAAAATCATTCGAGAAAATCTTAAAAATTAAAAGAAAAAAGAAAGAGGTTAAAAAAGGTTAAAAGAGGTTAATATACGGGTGTAATACCCAACGCCTCTGTCGCCGCATCTATCGTCACATCTACCAGCAAAGCAAGTGACGGGTCGTAGCATCTTTCCATACTTCTCATTTCCTCTGCGGTTATACCAGCACGTATAGCGAGTCCTAACTCGTTTACACGTTCCGCGACACTGACTTCGCCGACCATTTGCGCCCCTATCAGTTTCTTGCTATACGCATCGAAGATCAATTTCAGTGTGAGTGGTGTCGCACCGGGGAAATATCGTGCCTTTGTGAGTTTCGTTGCCTTACCACTTATTGTTTTTATCCCTGCGCGACTTGCCGCATCAGATGTAACACCTACCGAACCTATCAAGACACCCCCAACATCCGCTACTGTTGGTCCGAAACAATATTCGCAGGGTGAATATAAACCCGGTTGCCCACTAATATCGCTAAGTATGTTATCAGTTATAACCGTAGCTTGTGTGACCGCAGTAGATGCAAGTTGATTCAGTCTCGGACGATGTGTGATGCCATCTACAACTTCCGCACAGTCACCAACTGCATATACATTAGTTATATGCCGTTTTCCTTTTTTAACGTGCATTGCTCTATCCGTGACTATTCCTCTACTTTCTCCTATATCCAAACCAGTTTCCCATGCGAGGTCTATCTCAGGGATCATCCATTTCCCGATTATAACTATATCTGCTGGAATCTCCTCTTTCTCCACTTCCCTTTCTCCTATCACCACCGATTTCGCCCTCCCCTCATGACCTTTTATAGCTGTTATCTCTCTATTATCGAGAATAAATCTTACACCGTCTTTTTCCATCCGTTCTTTGACCATATCGCCCATATCAGGGTCTAAACTCGAAGGCAGCAAAGAAGGTGGTCCACCATGAACCGTTGTCTCCAATCCTCTCGTTGAGAAAGCAGCGGCCGCTTGCAATCCTATAATACCACGACCGCGAATATAAGCGTCTTTCACACCCTCGACATTCAGAGCTGCTTCTATCTTTCTCGCATCGTCCTCATCGTTAAACGTGTAAACACCTTCAAGTTCCGTTTCTTTTACGAATTGTTTCCTCCCTGTCGCTATAACGAGGAAATCGTATTTTAGCGCCTCACCTGTTTTAAGTGTCACACTGCTCTGTTCTAAATTTAGTTTCGTTACTTCTGTCTCCGTTCTGAAGTCAACGCCCTGGTCGAGGAAGAACTGCGGCTTGTTTATCTCCGTTCTTTCTATCTCATACCAGCCACGCAAAGCAAAAGGCAGTCCACAGGTAGATACCCAACCGCTTTTCTCTCGCTTTAATACCGTAAAGTCCATCTCCTCCTCTACATCGCTCTTCCTTGCAAGTAAGCTCCTCAATACATATATCCCGGCAATGCCGCCACCAACAATAACGATTTTTTTTACCATCTTTCTCCTCCACTCTTATATATCCGGTAATAACGTTGGATGCCCAAGGCATAAATAATTAGCGGGTTTTTTTCTCTACCGCATTTCAACCAACTGCTAACAAAGTCCAGATCTGACCTCGCCGTAAACACCGTAAATCACTATCACACTCACGATAAGATACAATACGCTCACACGACCCAGAGTGCCGAGCATATTCACAACTACAAGCAAAGCACCCAGGATGCCACAACCCGGTATTGCTACCTTCGGGGCAATCCTGTCAACTGCCCGCTTTATCGCTTTTAAACCATTGCGATGTCCGTAAATCGGCAGCCCGGAATCATGCACCATTGCTTTTATATCCCTCGTTTCCAGACCCGGCGTTAGTTTTAGCCATATTAGCGCGATTA
>JAYEOC010000061.1:0-3382 GCA_034722635.1 Methanobacteriota archaeon | reverse complement strand
TATCACGTTAAACAAGGATGACGCTATTGAACAAGCGATAGAAGTGGATAAACGAAGAGCAGAAGAAGATTACAGCCAAAAGAAACTGCTTGGCGTGCCCATAGCTATCAAGGATAGCATCACTACGAAAGGTATTCAAACCACATGCGCATCGAACATTCTTACGGGTTATGTCCCACCATACGATGCTACTGTAATAGCGGCACTGAAGCGTGAGGGCGCGATTTTAATAGGAAAAACGAACATGGACGAGTTCAGTATGGGCACTTCAACAGAAACGAGTTATTACGGTGCCACGAAAAACCCGTATGACCTCGGTCGTGTGCCAGGTGGCTCTTCGGGTGGTAGTGCCGCAGCAATATCGGCAGATGAGGCAGTTCTCGCGCTCGGTTCCGACACCGGTGGCTCAATCCGTTGTCCCGCTTCGTTCTGTGGCATCGTGGGTTTGAAACCCACTTATGGGCTCGTTTCGCGACACGGGCTTATTGCGTATGCGAACTCTCTGGAACAAATAGGGCCAATGGCATCGAATGTAACCGATACAGCACTGCTCTTAGAAGTTTTAGCGGTAAAGGACGAACGAGACAGCACGCAGGTAAAGCTAAACAATAACGCATCCACGAATTACTGCTGCTCGTGGTTACACGACCGCGATGGCCGCGGCGATTTAAAAGGCATGAAAATAGGAATCCCGAAGGAGTTCATAGAGGGTGTTTCCCCCGAAGTGGAAAAGGCCGTTTGGGACGCCATACACAAATTCGAGGAGCTCGGTGCTACATACGAGGTTTTTAGCATGCAAAAAATGAAATATGCGCTTGCTTCGTATTACATAATTGCGATGTCCGAAGCGTCATCGAACCTTGCACGGTTTGACGGGCTGCGTTACGGGCTACGGCTGGAAAAGGACGAGGACTGGCACACTACTTTTTCGCGGATACGGGGCGAAGGATTTGGCGAAGAAGTGAAGAGACGAATTATTCTTGGCACTTATGCACTCTCAGCAGGTTACTATGGCAAATACTATTTAAAGGCGTTAAAGCTGCGTACTTTGATAAAGGCTGAATTCGATACCGCTTTGAAGACGTATGACATGTTGGCAATGCCGACAATGCCGTTTACAGCGTTTAAACTTGGAGAACGGATAAAAGACCCGCTTTCGCTTTATCTTGCGGATGTTAACACAGTACCGATTAATTTAGCGGGTGTTCCTTCTATATCCGTCCCGTGCGGGTTCTCAAATGGGCTACCTATAGGCTTGCAGCTCGTGGGTAATTTTTTTGAGGAGGATAAGATATTGAGTGCGGCTTTTGGCTACGAGCAAGCCATTGTTTAAAATCTATCCTTATTTTTGGGATGCTTTAAGCCCGCTTCACAATCAGCGTTAAATTCAAGTCTTTTTCCACTATTTTCTCGTAATTACCTTTTATATGCGGCTTTATCTTCTCCAGATCCCATGGTCCCGATATTATTTCGCCAACTAATTCACCATCTTTAAATATCCGTACCACACCGTCATTCTTTGATAATACTACAGCCACAGCGTCTGTTTCTTTGGATATAGACGCGGCAGCCATGTGCCTGGTGCCAAAACCCAGTGGAATGTCTATATTCTGTGAATTTGCTTCAATGTACCGCGCTGCCGAGAGTACATATCCGTCAGCACTGATAACAAATGCACCGTCCAGTTTCGACAGTTCGTTTAGAGTGCCCTGAACATTTGCATCCTTCAGGTCTTTCTTCTCCTTTGGATGGTACGCGAGTGGGTCCAGGATTAAAGGTTTTGATTTCTTCAATACCTTCTCCTCGTCTCCGACCACAAATAGTGTGCCAACACCGCCGCGTTCTGCGCTATGCCGCGCTATACTCACTGCTATTTCCACTACCGTCTCCAGGACATCGGGATCGCATTTCCTTCCCCCTCTACAGAATATACCCGCCATTTTTCAATATATTAAAACTATAATCTCACATCTGTTTATAAATTTGTATAGATAGGAAGGTAAGGAAATGATAATGCACAAGTCTTTTGGCACTGCGCCTCGTTCCAAGAAAATGTTTGTGAGTGCATATTCGCCCTCGCACATAACTGGCTTCTTTATGATCTGTGATAACTTAAATCCGTTGTATAAAGGCTCAGTTGGTGGTGGCATCGTATTAGAAGCGGGTTGTGTCTCTGAAGTTTCCCTTAATAACTCGTTAAAGACAAGGACAGAGCTAAAAATAAATGGTGTAGATGCGGTGGCGGCTACCACGAAATACGTGGTTGATCGTATGATCGAGCGGAGTAAACAGGCGGTTAGTGTCACGGTGATAACGGATTTTGAAGTACCGGTAGGCAGTGGTTTTGGGGCAAGTGGTGCGGGTGCACTTAGCACAGCCGTTGCACTAAACGAGCTCTTGTCGCTTAACATGACGCGAAACGAAGTAGCACAAATCGCGCATCTTGCAGAAGTGGAGAACAGTACCGGCTTAGGCGATGTAATTGCAGAGTTAAACGGTGGTGTGGTGATAAGGAAAAAGCCGGGTCCACCGGGAATTGGCTTGATTGATACGGTACCTCATGCCGGTACGAAAATAAGCTATGTCATATTCGGAAAGAAAGCCACAAAAACCGTTTTGTGCGATGCCGCAATGAAACGCAGCATAAATGAAGCAGGGAAGGTCGCGTTGAAAGAGCTGATGCAGAAGCCGGATTTTGATAATTTCATGCGTGTATCGAGAAGATTTTCGTTACGAAGCGGAGTAATAAGTGATAAATGCCGGGATGCGATAGAGGCGGTGGATGCCGAGGGTAAAGTCGCCAGTGTAGCGATGTTAGGAGATACGGTTTTTGTCGTTGGTGATAGCGAAGCACTGAAAGAGTTCGGAGACGTGAAAGAAAGTAGATTAACCGGTATGGGTGCGCGGGTAATTTATTAAAATAACTTTAATAATATGTCTTTGCGCTAAAGATATTACAAAGATGAATCCCCTGCTCATTTTCCTTATCGCTTTGATTCTCATCCTGGTTATAACTGCTAAATTCAGGATTCATCCTTTTCTGTGCTTGATTAGTGTATCGCTACTCGTTGCCGTTTTAGCGGCAAGACCTTTTGATGGATTGGAATCAATATTAACCGGCATGAGCCGGGTGATTTACCATCTTGCAATTATCGTCGTCTGCGGCAGCATAATAGGAATGGTCTTAGATGGAATCGGGGGGACGTCGGTAATAGCGGATGATATTATACGCCTAACAAAAAAGCCTGTTCTTGCATTGAATTTACTCGGTTTCATAGTTGCAGTACCGGTAATGTGCTGCATATTAGCATACGTGATTTTTATACCGATAGCAAGAGAGATTGCGTCTAAACAGAGGATACCCATAGGAGTAGCGGCAACA
>JAYEOC010000060.1:0-13036 GCA_034722635.1 Methanobacteriota archaeon | reverse complement strand
GCAATGAGTGTGGACCGTTCCATCAACGTTTCGCCACTGTATGGGTCAATAAGCTTAGGGAAATCCTCTAAAACTTCCGTCATCTCATTTCCGCGCTCGCCACAACCTATGTACACGATGACCCTGGCATCAGCCCATCTTGCTAACTGGTGCTGCATGACCGTCTTTCCAGTCCCGAATCCACCGGGGATGGCGCCCGTGCCGCCTTTTGCTATTGGGAAGAACGTATCGTTAATACGTTGGCCGGTCAACAATGGCACCTCCGGATCTAATTTATTCTTGTACGGTCTTCCATTCCTCACAGGCCATTTCTGCATCATCGGCAATTCTACATCACCAGCATCTGTCTGCACACGAGCTATGCACGCATCAACGGTGAATTCGCCTTCTTTTAACTCCAAAAGCTTACCGCGTATCGCCGGAGGGACTAGAATCTTATGCTCTATCACCTTCGATTCCTGAACAACGCCCAGAATGTCACCGCCTACTACTTCGCTTCCTTCAGTCGCAGTCGGCGTGAATTGCCATTTCTTTGCTCGATCTAGCGACTCTACGTACACGCCTCGTTCTATATAATCCCCGACCTTCGCCTTTATGCTTTCCAGAGGTCGTTGTACACCATCATAAAAATTCTTTAAAATTCCAGGACCAAGCTCAACGGATAAAGGTGCTTTTGTTCTTATTACAGGTTCTCCGGGCTTTAAACCCGTTGTCTCCTCATATACCTGAACATAAGCAAGGTCGCCGTCCAATCTTATCGTTTCGCCCAGTAATCCCTCTTCCCCTACTTTTATCACTTCGTACATCTCGCATCCACGCATATTTTTTGCAACAACTAACGGCCCTGCTATTTTTTCTATTGCGCCCTCTTCTTCCATATTTTCTCCTCCTGTTCTTATCTTAGTTCTTATCTCTTAAACTAAAAAGTTGTTTCTTTTCGTAGCGAAACATAAGTGATGGCAAGTGAAATCAACAGGTACGGAAGTGGGTTAGGGGACTCCCAATATAATAGTTTACCCAAAGGCATGCACATAATAACTCGGGTAGTGTCAGATTAACCGCAGAGTTCACGGAGAACGCCGAGGATCTATATTTTAGAATATGGCTACCGACACCAACACCTATTTTTCTCTGCGCACTCAGCGTTCTCTGCGGTAGGGGGGAGGGGGGTAATTATCAGTTGTGAGCACCCTTAGCCCTATAAACAAGGCGGATAATGTGTGAATCAAGACTTATTTATGAACGCATGATTTTCTGGTTCGCTAAACGAACAAACGCGAAATGTTAGTATTTAGCTCGTTTATATGCTCAACCGCGGTTCCACCCATATCTAACGGCGATTTAGCATCCATATCTGCTTTTATCAAGGCATTGTCATAAGGTATGACCCCCAGTAGAGGAATGTCCATCTCTTTTAGCTTCCGTTCTACTATTGCTGTCATCTCGGAATCCGTAGCTTTATTGATCACGCCTGCTATATTCTTTATGCCTATGTCCGCACCAAGTTTCTTTATTCGGCCAACCGTCTCTATCGCCCTCATGCCCGGTTCTACCACCGCCAGCATCAGGTCAACGCCTTTTGCCGTGCCCCGCCCTAAATGCTCTATCCCTGCTTCCATGTCCATTATTACCACATTGCCTTTGAATATCACATGCCGCAACAAAGAGCGTAGAAAAGCACTCTCGGGGCATACGCAGCCGCTTCCGCCTTTATCTATCGTACCCATTACCAGTAATACTACACCATCGGGTCCCTTTGCGCCATATCGCTCGATGATGTCATCCACCTTTGGATTCAGTTTATAGATGCCGGAACCTGAGTGCGCACCGGTACGCTCGAAAATCAGGTCTTTTAACTCGGAAATCGGTGGCGGGCTCTCTTTTATGCCCAATGCAAACTTCAGGTTCATTGCGGGATCGGCATCCACGGCGATTACACCATGCCCTTCTTTCGCCATGAGCCGTGCAAGGGTGCCCGCGATTGTCGTTTTCCCTACGCCGCCTTTACCCGCAACTGCTATTTTTAGCTTTTCTAATTTCGCCATCTCGTCTAATGCCATGTCGTATGATGGCTTGTGAACATATATATTTTTGCGGATGCCGCGCGGACAAATCGTCAGTCACGTGCAGTTGGATGCCCTCTTTCACGCAGCAATCATGCAACCGCTGGAGATCCTCCGGCTGGATGGGCCGCGCTTGGTATGCCTGGCGGTTGGTGTGGCGGGCGGGGATGGCCTCGAACAGCGCCGTTGGTCTGAATGCCGGTGTTTGTTCCCGCGGCGTGAACTGCACCACTGCCGCCAGTTCCTCGTTGCCCGGTTCAGAGAGATAGGTCACCTGGTGAGCATAGCCGAAGTGCTCGGCCGCTATCAGCAAGTTCTCCAATGCGCAGCCTATACTAACATGCAATTCCCTCTGGTCCGAGTCAGCCACCTTTAGCCACCGGGTCTTGTCTACGAATATCCGAATTCCGTGCTCACCGATTGAGAATTTCCACGGTTGTGTGTTGTGGCTGGAATGAGCCAGGATCGCATATCGGAGCAAGAATTTCGATTTTTCAGTCGAATCCTCGTCCCGGGGGAAATCTTGTTCATTGATTTGCTAGGGCGTAATCTTGGGATCGTATTTCTTCATCTTCTCAACCTCCTTTCATTTTTACAATTGCGTATAACGTTTCCAGCATATACGACGTTGCGACCGAGGGGTGCAATGGCCCGAAGGGCAAGGGTGTAAGCCCGCAGCGTATATGCTGTGTTATGCGATTCGAGCAAGCAATCTTCACACTCTAATTATAAAAACATGTAAACTTTTGTGCAGCGATTTGTTAGCCAATTTTATCAAAGAGTAATTGTTGGGGATTATTTCTTTTAGACCATATTTTTTCATTTTTCAAAGGTCTGACATCAACAACTGCACCATGATTTATAAAAATTTCATGAAATTTCTGATATTTATTCCCCCAATAAATCATTGCACAAGACATTGGAGCACCTTTGCCTCCTTTTTTTCCATTCTCTAAAAATTTCAATCTGGTATCATATAAGAAACATATTGCCGTTGCCCGCCCAAACACACTCTTTTTCCAATGGCCCGTGTTTGTTGCAACTGGTACTAGCGCTAGAACTTCGGAACCATACTTCTCATGCGCTTCAGCACATTTAGCTAACCAATGACGGATAGTTGTTCCGTTTTTCTTATTAATTCCATAAGGAGGATTAACATATACCGTTTGATACGCCCACGATTCTCTTAAGCCATCGTGTTCCGGTAACATGTATTCCACTTTTGCATTCACTATAGAATATTCACTTGAACACGGATCTAAAGCGATTTCTCCACCAAAGACCTTTTTCACTGCATTCACATACTTTTGAGGAGTTCCCCAGTCTTGACTCTTTGAATTTATATTTCTTCCAGCGGTCATTTATAGAATTTCCTTCCAATGCTTCAACTTTAATGTCTTTATCTCATCTCTAAGTTGACGGATGTTACCAGAAGAAGGTGAAATAATATTAAACCCGCTTTCTATATGCCCCTGATTTTTGGTAAAGTATTTCAAAAGGGACTCATCGGCATTAATGTTCATCTGAACTTTAGTAAATTGGTTTTTCTTCTTATCTGGAGCGTAACTTGCAAGAAATGCTTTCTTTACATCTTCATATTCAGTTGTTGGGTTAATTATCAAATCCTCAACAAATTCTATAATACCAGAATCAGTAAGGAAGATGAGCCAATCATAGGATTGTGCTAATACCTTAAGTTCCTTGTTATGATCTTCTGACGTAAACCAATTTCCATGGTTACTAACAACTCCAACTGTTAGGATAAAACGTTGTAATAATTCTGCGTCATCAGATCCAACAACTTTAGCAAGTAATTCATGGTATGGTTCCGAATAAAGGACATTATTGCCCTTGTAAATAATGCCGTATAAATCACCACTACTAACCCTCACTTTCTGTAGAGAGGAAACTGTTCTGGCAACATAAGCTCCTTGTTTTGCTTTTTCGATTGTTTGTGGGCCTTTCTTGGTTCCTTCTTCTACGCCAACCCGTTTACATTCAAATATGGCAAACGGTTTGCTACTTTGTTCAACTACAGAAACAATTATCTTTTCACCTGTTTTTCTTGTAATTGAAGCAACAAGATATGAATTATTGCTAACCGCTATAGTGCATGCATTTCTCAATATTCCATCTTTTGAAAGGAGATTATTATTTGTTTTCTCAAAAGACGTAAGATTCACGCTTTTATCCACTGATTTTAACATTTTGTTTGCCGTAATGGAAGACCTATCATTTGGAATCTGAATTTTACATTCACTGAGAATAGGATGAAGGGAATACTCTACATTATGCGTAATATCTGGATTCCCGTATTCGGGTATTCTTTTTTCGATAGAGATAGAATTATTCAACTTCCATGTTTTTAAAAGATAAAATGTAATTATTTCAACAATTGTACCTAATGCCCGTCCGGCAGCCTTTTTCGAGTCTTTAGCATAGTGAAACACCTCTTCGGTCAATGCTTTCTGCAATTGATCAACTGATTCGTATGTCATAGCTATTGTGTTCCTTTTTTAATTGGCTAACAAGCATTATATAGAAGTATCTATATCCTCTTTTAATATAAAGATTTTCCAAGATCTTCCCTATCGCTTGCCAGGTCATATAACTTCGGTATATCCGCCATCAATATCGTATATCCGCCCAATTTGGAATGATATCAGAAACTTAATTGTATATACCGCCCTTTAGCAGACTGTGAATCCATAGCATATTCAACTTATTCAACCTCCTTTCAATACCTGTATTTTTAGCTATTAAAGCATACCTTCAATCATGCTTGCACTCACAACGGAAAAGAAACTTGAGCGTTTGAAGGAAAAAATAGCGGAAAAGGAGAATCTACTTGTCGCTTTTTCCGGCGGCGTTGACAGTGGCTTCCTGCTGGCGGTTGCTTATGAAGTCCTGGGTGAAAAAGTCCAGGCAGCAACGATAGACAGTGAAGTATTTTCAAGAAGGGACTTAGAGCAGGTCAAGAACTTTTTAAACCCGAGGGGCATCGCATATAAGATAGTACCGCTCTCTGTGCTGATAGACGAAGATTTTGTCGTGAATCCGTATAACAGATGCTATCATTGTAAAACGGTTTTTTCACGTGCTTTAAAAGAAGTTGCGACCGAAGAGGGATTAACAACAATTGCAGAAGGCGTCACCACCTCAGATTTTGGTGAACACCGCCCGGGCATTGCGGCATCAGAAGAAGAGGGTTTATGGCACCCTCTTGCGGAAGTTGGGATAACGAAGCCCGAAGTAAGACAAATGGCGAATGAGATGGGGCTGCCGTTCTGGGATAAGCCACCAAATCCGTGCTTAGCTACCCGTATCGCTTTCGGAGAGCGGATAACAAGCGAAAAACTTGAGATGATAGAGGCGGCAGAGGAGTTCTTAATAGCACGGAACTTCGGACAAGTCCGGGTTAGGCTGCACCGTGACGGAATCGCGCGTATAGAAGTATTAAAGGAAGAGCTTGCGATGTTGTTCGATACAAGACTGCTTGAGGATATATGCGTACAACAGAAAAAGCTGGGTTTCCGTTACATAACGCTAGACCTTGAAGGATACCGAACCGGCAGCATGGAGAACGGGGCACAAAAAGCTAAGTTCGCTAAGTTTACCATACCGTAATGTCATGAGGACTATACTATTAGTATCTGACTAAAGGAGGCTTAAGAAAAAGATGGAAGAGAATTTTTCGTTGGGCGCATATCTTTATTCTCTCAGGTTCTACGTCCTGTTCGTTGTTGCACTTTTCATAGGCTCCGCCGTCCTCGGGTATAATGGTATTCTAAACGCGGTATTCAATGCACAGTTAGAAGATATTCAGCAGTTAAGCGAGACTCTAAAAGGCTTTTCCGAGGTTCTTCCCTCGTGGCTACTTTTTTTCGCTTTCTTTGTCATTATATTCTTGAAAAACGCTTTTACCTGTTTCCTTGCCATCTTATTAGGACCACTACTGGGAATATTCCCTATGTCTTCTGCTTTTATCAATGGCGGGTTAATCGGATGGTTCGCACGAAAGGAGGGGCTGATAATCCTTTTTGCGATAGTACCACACGGGATATTTGAGCTGCCCGCTTTTTTCATCAGTGTTGCAATTGGTTTGAAATTGGGACGCGAGGTACTGAAGAAAAAAGGAGACCGTAATTTAAAGCAGGAGCTGAGAAACGGTTTGAGGGCTTTCTTCACGCTTATACTTCTTCTTCTAGTTATTGCTGCTATTATTGAATCCGCTTTGATTGTCCTATTGCCACTCTTGCTGGATTCATTTTGAAAGCCACAGCACTTCTTTAATAAAAAACCACAGACTTAATACATAAGTGATGCAGTTACGAGAAGGCACGCGAGTAAGGATAAAGAAGAAAAGCGGTAGTGGTACGGTGGTCTATGAAGGAACCGTAATGCCAACTGTGTCGAGTAATATTGTCCTAAAGCTCGATAACGGTTATAATGTGGGTATACATTCGGAACACGTAGATGTTGAGGTGATACAGACCCCTGAATTATCAAAAGGTGCAGGAAATGTGACTTCCGAATTAGAAAAGGGCCCGCAGGGTGAAAATGACATACCAAGTTTGTCTATCCTCTCCACAGGTGGCACAATAGCCTCTAAAGTGGATTACCGCACCGGCGCGGTATCACCACAATTCTCGACTGAAGATATACTCGAAGCAATACCGGAGTTAGGACAGATAGCGAACATCCGCGGGAAGGTACTATACAGCATACTTAGCGAAAACATGCGTGCTGAATATTGGCAAAAGCTCGCAACTGAGGTCTATAACGATATAAAGGCTGGCGCGGAAGGTATAATTGTGACGCACGGTACGGACACGATGGGCTATACCGCTGCTGCGCTTTCATTTATGGTTCAAACACCTGTACCCATCGTTCTTGTTGGCTCGCAACGTAGTTCCGACCGTCCATCCAGTGATGCGGCAATGAATGCAATCGGTGCGGCAAAGGTTGCATGCAGCGACGTTGCAGAAGTTGTTGTCGTGATGCACGGAGATACCTCTGACAATTTCTGTTTTATTCACCGGGCCACGAAAGTGAGGAAGTTGCATACCTCCGCGAGGGACGCTTTTCAATCGGTAAATGATAGGCCCATAGGAAAGGTCCATTATGATACGAATGACCCAGAGAAAATACGGTTTGAGTTTCTTTCTGCTTATACGAGGCGCGGCGAGAACGAATTAGAGCTGAAAGGCAAATTAGAGGAGAAATGCAGCCTCATTAAGTTTTATCCTGGCGCGGACCCAGGGATATTGGACTTCTTCGTTGCGCAGGGATACAAAGGAATTGTTTTAGAAGGAACAGGGTTGGGGCATGTATCCGCGGAGTGGATCCCCTATGTGGAAAGAGTGATAAAATCGGGGATACCGGTTGTAATGACCTCTCAATGTTTGTTTGGAACTGTATGCGATAGGGTTTATGATACGGGCCGTGATTTAATTCGTGCAGGGATAATAGAGGGCGAGGATATGTTGCCTGAGACCGCCCTGGTAAAATTGATGTGGGTATTAGGTCAGACTACCGATATGGACGAAGTGCAGGCGATAATGCAGAAGAACATTGCGGGTGAAATAAGCGAGACGCGCGCACGATAAAAAAGGGAAAAGAAAAGGGGTAGTGATCGAGGCTACGCCCATCTACAGAGTGTAGATCTGGAATATGGATACCATACTGGTGCAGGTGTTCGCGCACCGTTATTTGGTAGTCCTGGTACGTATCGCGGTAAAGCCGGGTAAATACGACTTTTGTTACCCCACGGGCATATATTGCTCAAGTCTTTTGACCAGTGTTTCAAATGCGGCAGGGTTGACGTACAGTTACCAGTCACATCGCAGGCTGTAACGTAAATGGTTAGGGTTTCAAATGCGGGCTGACCGGGTATCGTAGCATTCCAGTAACCATCAAAGATTGTACCACTGATGAAGTTCATGGAGACCGTCGTCACGTAGTTGGAGCGGTTAGCGTAGGTTAAGTTTACTGACGCCACACCGAGGTCGTCTGTAACGTGAGCCGTAATTGTTACGTCTTCACCTTCAATTGGATGATCACTTGACTGTACCACGCTAACAATAGTAGGTGCCGTTGTATATGCCCTTACATCTGCTGTTGTCGCGTTGGTAATTATGCCACTGGTTGAATTGCCTGTAACATTGACATGGTTGGTCAAAGTCCCAAGAGAGCTATCCGTGACATTTATACGTGCCACAAGATATACCGTCTTTGCACTCGAAGCGGCTAAGCTGTTTAATGTCCAGTTGACCCACAGGCTGTTATTTTCACCTCCGTCAGTAGCACTGACAAAAACCAGCTCTTGTGGTAAACTGTCGTTGATGTAAACAGGACTTAAAACGTCATCTTGTAGATTATACACTGTAATTGTGAAGTTGATTTCTGTACCATTGACCCCTTCTGTTGGCGAAGATGTTTTTTCCACTCTTATACCGTCCAATGCTGTTACGGAGACCGTGCAAGTATCGTAATCTGTTAGTTCCACGCCATCTTCCGTGCTAGCCGTAACCGTGGCGTTGTTGGTAATAGAAGGTATATCTGAATCGTTAACTACATAGGTTACAGAACCAGTTGTGGAAACGCTCGGCATTAGAGACGTTTTTGTAAGCGTTATTACCCCATGCGTGTCATCTGTGACAGTAATATTAGTCACGTTTACATCACCGTTGTTGATAACGGTAAAACAGTACGTTACAGTATCGCCAATATGCGCAGTTAAAGGATCGGAACCAGGACACGAGCCATCCAGAGAAGCAGTCTTCATAATCGCTATTAAAGGACTAAGAATCGAAGAATTCTTCGGTGCTTCGGCACTGATTTCTTCGTTATTCGCGTTTACTCCTTCGATCTTGAGTACATTTCGTACCTTTTTATCGAGTCCTACATCCGCAGCCTGCACAACATACGACCTTTGGTATGTTTCGTTAGTTTCTGGCTCCAGAAGTAGGCTACTGTCCAAGATCTCTACCGTGCCATTAGGATAGGTATCCGTGACATTCAATGTACAATTATAAACGGTGTCCTTGTTTGCCACTTGCAATGTGTAGTTGATGGTATCGCCTACACAGTAGGTATCCTTATCGGTAGTCTTACTCAAACCAATACTATAAGCGTCCGCCGATGCGACTAACGCCACAAATACAATTGCCACTAAAAAATAAGGCACTATTCTTATTTTTGTTTTTCCCTTTTTCCGAATAACGTTATTTTCCGATTTTACAGTCATATATGCATTACCCCTTTATTGCGCACGTGCGCTGTGCACATGTCACATACTTTATAAAATGGCATAGGGACTATAAAACCCTTTCGGGAGCATTTCCGGTGGAGATAGTGTCGTATGCCCCGAATGGTATATCATGCGAGCGTTTCCGATGGAGATTAAATGTTTGCTCCCAAGTGATTTATCTACTAATAGACATCATCCCAATGTAGGAGGTGAAACGAAAAGATGGATTATAGCTGGCTAATAGGGATAGTAATTGTGCTAGTGATTATACTGGCATCTTCGATTAAGGTAGTGAAGGAATACGAGCGGGGTGTAATCTTCCGACTTGGCCGCCTGGTAGGTGCGAGAGGTCCCGGACTGTTTCTGATTATCCCCATATTCGAGACCATGATAAAGATAGACCTCAGGGTAGCGGTATTTGACGTTCAGCCGCAGGAAGTTATAACTAAGGATAACGTCACGACACGCGTGAATGCTGTGGTTTACTATCGGGTACTTGATCCGGAGAAGGCGGTAACCGAAGTGGAGCAGTACCAATATGCCACTTCTCAAATCGCACTGACTACGATAAGGGGCGTGATTGGGCAGGCGGAACTGGACGAATTGCTCTCGGAGAGGGATAAGTTGAACCACAAATTGCAGCAGATAATAGACGAAGCAACTGATTCGTGGGGCATAAAGGTATCGTCAGTAGAGATAAAGGATGTGGAACTGCCAAAGGAGATGCAGCGTGCAATGGCGGCACAGGCAGAAGCGGAAAGGAATAGAAGAGCGCGAATAATCACCGCAGATGCTGAGTTCCAGGCGGCGAAGAAGGTCGCAGAAGCAGCGGGCGTACTCGAGAGTGAGAAGGGAGGAATGTTCATCCGAACACTACAGACAATAAAAGAGGCAACAGAGGAGAAAGCTACTACTGTCGTCATTCCGTTCCCAATAGAGATGCTTGAAGCTTTTGGATACCGAACCAAGCAGGGAACAAAGACAAAAGAAGAAGCAGAGACAACTGAATGAGTGTTGACAAACGTTTTTGGATGTAAAAAAAATCCCAAATTTTTTATTTTTTACCCTTTTTTACTGTTCCTTTTGGTAAAGCTTTTATTTCTAATAACAGGTTTTAAAAACGTTCTATGGGCAAGGAATTCTTAGAAATAACCGAAAAGGGAGAAGTATCGCGGATAATCGCGGAATTAAGTGCGAAGCTTGCGGATAAAATAGCCGCAGCAAAGGAGAAAGTGCGTGTGGACAGTGGAGAGGCACTTGGTAGAATCGCGTCCACTGATTTCTTTTCGCCGCTTGATATTCCGCCCTTTGACCGTGCAACCATGGACGGCTATGCCGTTCTAGCTTCTGATACGTTTTACGCGGCAGAGGATGATCCCGCTTCGTTGACTGTAAAAGGTTATATCTTAGCCGGTGAGGTCCCTTCGCAAAAAATAGAGAAGGGCGTTTGCATGGGCATATCTACCGGTGCGCCCATACCAAAAGGAGCAGACGCAGTTGTTAAAATAGAAAATACCGATGAGGAGGATACGACAGCAGCAGTAAGAACTGTAAAGATATACAAACCAGTCGCGCCGGGCGAGAACATCATGCTCGCGGGCTCGGACATAAAACAGGGAGAGCAGATAGTTACGAGCGGTGCCGTGCTGACACCGCGCGAGACGGGCGTTCTGGCTGCTTGTGGTCTGAACGATGTTTTTGTTCGTAAAAAGCCGGTAGTTGCGGTTATATCCACGGGCAATGAAATAGTAACACCGGGCGAAGAGCTTGCACGCGGGAAGATATATGATGTTAACGCACAGACTCTCGGTGATTCGGTTAGAGATAATGGCTGCACGCCTTTATTCCTCGGAATTACCCGTGACAACATCGAAGAGATGGCGGGGAAGCTAAGGGAATCGCGAGACGAAGGTGCGGATGTTATAATCCTTTCTGGTGGCACTTCAGCCGGCGCAGGTGACGTGCTGCCCATAGCTATAGAGGAACAGGGAGAGATACTCGTGCACGGTGTGGACATAAAGCCAGGGAAACCGTTCATACTCGGGTTGTGTCGTGAAAAGGCTGTGCCGGTATTCGGATTGCCGGGTAATCCCACTTCCGCTTTGATTACATTCAATCTATTCGTGGCACCTCTGCTGCGTACAATCTCAGGCGAGTATCCGCGAAATGAAACGGAAATGGAAAAGGCCGAGAGAACGAAAGCGAAGGCGGCGATTAGAATCTTTTCCGAGCCGGGCAGAAATGAATACGTGCTTGTGAATCTGGTGATGGAAGGCGAAAAGCTTGTGGTTTACCCGATTCTCACGGGCTCGGGCGCAATCACAACATTATCCAAGGCGGACGGGTACGTATTCATGACGAAAGGGAAGGAGATAGTAGAAGAAGGCGAAGAAGTTGAAGTTGAACTACTGACTAAACCATTTTCTTCTGGAAAAAGGGAAGCGTTTACGGAAAAGAAAAAAAATAGCGTTTAGGTTGGTTTTCCGCATTGGTACAGGTAAGTATTTAGAGTTTTACTTCAGCTTTTATAGTACAAAGTTAAAGGTATTAACGTACCCGCCTTGACTCAGTTTGGAAGAGTGCGCGGCTGTAGTGTGACTTTTTGACCACCTCCCAAGGTAAAAAAACCGCGCGCGCGGACACCGCGATGTCCCCGGTTCAAATCCGGGAGGCGGGATACAACAACCTTAGTCTCAGATCGTTGTGGCGTGATACCAAAAGTTGGTGTTTATCTTTCCCTGTGCGTTTGGTAGCTAACTGAGAAATGGGCACTGAAAACGCTGGAGAATCCGAATTGGATAGAGCAGAGATAATAGTGATTGCACAGAAGATAGTACGTGAAGGGCTTGGCCCTATATGCGACAATTGTATTGGCAGACAATTTGCGAAGGTTTCGTCCGGACTATCGAATAAGACTCGGGGCGAGATATTAAAAGACGCATTGAAGAAGAGAGACGTAGAGATAGAAACGGGTAAATGCTGGCTATGCAATGGCCTTTTCGAGCATTTAGAAGTGTTGGTCTCAAAAGCGCTGGAAACGCTGAACGAATACGAATACGACACGTTTTTAGTGGGCACAAAAGTAAGCGGGCTGATTTTAGAGAACGAGGAGTTGATGTGGGAGATAGCGGGTGCTTCTTTCGCGGAGCCGCTAAAAGCGGAGTTGAACCGCGAAGTAGGGAAGAGGATAGAGCAGCAGACGGGTAAGATAGCGGAGTTCGATAGACCTGACGTTGTGGTTTTATTGAATTTGTGGACGGACGAGGTGGAGTTACAAGTGAATTCGGTCTTCATCTATGGTCGGTACAGGAAGTTTTTACGGGGGATACCACAAACTAAATGGTTCTGCCGTGAATGCCGTGGTCGGGGCTGCAAAAGATGCAATTTCACGGGTAAGATGTATCCGGAATCGGTCGAGGAACTGATAAAGGATTCTATACTGGACGAGTTCCAGGGCGTGGACATGGTATTGCATGGCAGTGGAAGAGAGGATATAGATGCTCGAATGCTCGGATCGGGTCGCCCATTTGTGGTGGAACTAAAGGAGCCGAAACGGCGAAACGTAGATTTAGTGATGTTAGAGGCGAAGGTGAAAGAAGAGAATACCGGTAAATTGGATGTGACGGATCTGAAATACGTGAATAGGGAGATGGTAGCGCGGGTGAAGAATGCGAAAGCGGCTAAAACTTACCGGGTTGAAGTGCAGCTAAATGCGGATGTA
>JAYEOC010000059.1:0-3461 GCA_034722635.1 Methanobacteriota archaeon | reverse complement strand
CAGCAACATTATTGTTGAGTTCTGTCCTGATTGCTTCCAGAATACCATAAGAATGCGTATGCACAGTCTCCGCGATCATCATCTGAATCACGTGAAATTTGTCAACGACTATCTTTGCAGTCGGGAAATATGCCCGTACACCACTTATAAATGCCGGAGACATGTCCATAGCGATATATTTAATCTGTTCGGGGTTAATCTTCTTAGAAATTGTATGTTTAAACTTTTTTATCGTATCTTTGCCCTTTCCCTCCCCTATATGAATCACCTTCGCATTTTTAATATCGCAAAATAGTGTAACGTACTTATGCCCTTTTCTAACAGATATTTCATCTACACCAATCGTATCGAGCTGAGACAAATCAACACGCTCTATTGCTCCGTTAATGTGATATGCAAGAATACTCCACGCGGATTCTTCATGAATCTTGACTCTCTCTGCTACTGACGCAACAGGCATCCCTTTACAGAGGGCAACAACATCTGCCACGAAAAGCGATGTGAATCCGGTATCCTGTCTTGACCTGGGAAGGACTACGGTTTTTGTGCCACGCTCTTCACATTTCGTCATTGGAACTCTAGCGTGGATATAAGAGTCATAATGGAATAGAGGATGCTGTCTTCAACTCCCATCTTATGTGTCGTATACTTTACAGGGTTTATTGCAAATCGGGCAAGCGAACACACCACCTTTGATGAAATCGAAATAGACATCTATCCGTTCTTCTGATGTGTTCAGTTCAACGCTTTTCACGAACCAGGGGGATAGTACTCCCAGCGTAATTTGCATAAGCTTTTTGTCTTCCATGCGGTTAAAAAAAACAGAGGGTAAATCAAGTTACCCACACAATCTTGTGGTGATCCCAACATTTTTTTAAAAGAATAGCTTTACCAAAAGGAAAAATAAAGCAAACTGTAGTCATATTATATATACAATGAAAAAGTTTCTTTTGATGTAAAAAAAGAAGAGTAGAAATGATAGAAATATGCATATATGGAAGAGGGGGGCAAGGGGGAGTTACGCTGGCAGAGTTAGTCGCACATGCAGCCATTGCGGAAGGTAAACATGCGCAATCAATGCCTTCTTTTGGTCCCGAGCGACGGGGCGCACCAGTTCTTGCGTTTCTGCGTGTGGATGAAACCGAGCGGATAAAGATAAGGGCAGAAGTTACAGAGCCGGACGTGCTGGTCGTGCTTGATCCTGGCTTGCTAAAGGTAGGCGAAGTTGTTTCCGGGCTTAAAAAAGACGGCATAGCAGTGGTCAATACGAAGAAACCGCATGATGTGATGAAATCAGAAATGGCATTGGACAAAATCGCAACCGTGGATGCTATGGGCATAGCACGTGAAGTTTTAGGCTTGCCTATTGTCAATACGACAATGATCGGCGCGCTTTTGAAGGCAACCGGGTTGGTCACGCTGGAGTCTCTGACAGAACCGATGGAAGAACGTTTTGGCAAAGTCGCCGCGAAGAACATAAAAACGATGCGAAAAGCGTATGACGATACGGTAGTGAGTTGAAAAAAGCGGTAAACATAGAGGTAACGAAAAATGAGTGTCGGAAATTTAGGTTGGAAAGATCTGGAGATAGGTTTTGTGGCTACGGAACCGGGAAGCGCATCGGCGTATAAGACCGGTGATTGGCGATCGGACAGACCGGTTCGTGATAACGAGCGGTGCATAAAGTGTGGGGTATGCTACATCTACTGTCCCGAAGCGTGCATTCACGAGACTGAAGAGGGGTACTTTGACGCGGATTTGTTTTATTGTAAAGGTTGCGGAATCTGTGCGCATGAATGCCCACGCGCGGTAATAGAGATGGTAGAAGAGGAAGAGGAATAACTAAGCAAAATAAGCAAAATAAGCGAAAGAGAATAAGCGTTGTTGAGATCTTGTAGTTTCAACTAAATACCAGTGCCTTTTTGCATCCGCTGCACATTCTAATATAGATGAGCAAATTTTACGAAGTGAAAAAGAGAGACGGTGCAGCGAGATCAGGTAAATTAGCGTTAAGCGAGAGTATGCAAACGCCGCTGATGCTCCGGCTAGAAAGCGGGGACGGACTTGCTGTAGTTCATGCTGACGATTCAAACTTTGATGATTTAGCGTCCGAAGAAACGTGGACCGCACTCCGAGGGACTGTGCTGTTACCAGAAATACATCCTTCTTTTACGAATGTGACCTCATTATTTACCGATTTCTTCGTGCTCGCTTTTGCTTCCAGTTTGCTCCGTAGCCCGCGAGATTTTGTACGGCGCGTTATTGATACACGAAACGCGCTCCCGCCAGATGTCGCGTTATGGGTTCCTGCGATTGCGACACCGGAAAATGCGGCTATTCTGTTTTACATGGGCGTGGACATATTAGACGACACGAACGCGGTACTAAAAGGCTACCAGGGCATTTATCAGATGGAAGACGGCGAATCAAGAATAACAGATTTAGAGGACTTACCCTGCAATTGTACCGTTTGCACCGCTCTAAGTATAGACGAGTTACGAGAACGGGATAGGAAAGAACGGGCAATGCTGCTCGCAAGGCATAACACGCTGCTACTGGATAAGGAAGTGAAGAAGACAAGAGCGTGCATACGAGCGGGCAATTTACGCGAGTACGTGGAGATGAAGGTACGAGCTTCTACGTTTCTAACCGCAGTGTTAAGACTCCTGGACTTTAACGAAGAGCTGTATTTCGAGCAACGAACGCCGGTCGCACGAAAACAGATTATGAATGTAAATACAATGGAATCGTTAAAGCGGATAGAGGTGAAAAGGTTTGCGAGTCGTGTTCTGGACCGGTACGAACCCCCGGCACGGCAAATAATGCTGATACTGCCGTGTTCCGCACGGAAACCGTATTCACGCTCGAGTTCGCATACGAAGTTCATCGAAGCGATTGGGGCATATAGAGGTAGCATCCAGGAACTCATTTTAACGTCACCGCTGGGTGTCGTGCCGAGAGAGCTTGAAGTAGTTTACCCCGCTGCGTTCTATGACATACCGGTAACGGGATACTGGGATTCTGAGGAGCGCGACTGGGTGTCTTCATGCTTGCGTGCATACCTGGATAAGAACCGGAAGAGTTTTGATGTGGTGGTTGCGCATCTCGGGGGTGCATACGAAGAGATATGTACCGAAGTTGCCGATGAGTTGGGCATAGAAATAATGTTCACGTGCAATACAAACGAGAAAGCGACTTCAAGCGAAGCTTTGAATAGGTTGAACGCTAGAATAGCGGAGTTATGTACCGACCGAAAGCGACTTTACGGATATGAACAGAAATCCGGCATAGTAAAAGCAATGGCGGATTTTCAGGTTGGTATTGGTGCTGGTAGCGAGCTTATGACGAGTAAAGCAGACGAAAGGCTAAAAATAACCGGGAAGTTCCCGTTTCACCAACTTAGTGCCGATAACGAGGTACTTGCGAGAATCGTACCGCAGTACGGGCTTTTAACTTTTACG
>JAYEOC010000058.1:0-3492 GCA_034722635.1 Methanobacteriota archaeon | reverse complement strand
TTTATCGGTCAATATCCATTCTTCTGCTCGTATCGCATTTTCAACGCGGAAAGAAGAAGCTATAGCTTCAAACATAGCCTTCATCTCTTCGGGCACACCCGGCAGAACAATTACGTTGTCAACTCGGAAGCCGGGCGCAGCACCTACCGGATTCGCTATAACCTCTGAACCTATGGGTAAATCCGCCATTCTTAATAGTGCGTCATTCAACCCATACAGATCTATTAACACACTTGCCGCTGCTTCGTTCCTTTCTAAAGCCTTACCCACTCCTTTTGCCACGCCGTATCTCGTTATATCGTCATGCGTTGGTCCTAACCCGCCCATGACAAACACGACCTCAGAATTGCTACTTTTTAGCGCGGCGCTTATCGCTTCCACGTCATCTCCTACCACCATTATCTTTTCCACGAGTACTCCCTGCGTTGACAGCTTCTTTGCAAGCCACGCGGAATTGGTATCTACAACATCACCGCTTAATAGCTCGTTCCCAACGCTTAATATCGTAGCGGTTTTGCCTTTTGCGCTTGTTCTATTGCCCATGCTATCTATACATTAGCTTCTGATGCTATTAAATCCTTCCTTTCTATTCTTATGTTTATCCTTTTCTAAACATTCATTTTATAATTATATCGGCACCCAAACTGCACATATCATCAAAAAACGTGGGATACGACACTTTTGCACAATCCGCATCTGCTATAACCGTTTCACCACGTGTGCAAAGCGCAGCTAGGGTCAACGCCATTGCTAACCTATGGTCACCGTGAGAATGCACCTTCGCTGCTTTTAACGCTTTTCCTTCTATCAACAGCCCATCTTCTTTCTCTTCTATTCGTGCATCCAGCTTTCGCAGCTCTTCAGCCACTAACATCAACCTATCTGTCTCTTTATATCTCAAATGTGCGACATCCGTTATTTCCGTTGTGCCGTTGGCAACCGCAGCTAATACCGCGACTGTCGGCACTAAATCCGGATTCGCTCGCATATTCACCTTCACACCTCGTAAACCGTCTCCTTTAACACCTTTTACCGTCACAAGCCCTTTTTCTTTAGACCAGCTTATATCTGCGCCCATAACGTTCAGTAGTTCCACAATTCGTGAATCTCCTTGCGCAGACGGGAACAAATTCCCCACCGTTATCTCCGACTCGGTGAGCGCCGCCGCGGCTAAGAGATAGGACGAAGACGAGAAATCGCCGGGCACCGTGAACTTCCGTAACCCGTAGCTTTTCCCGCCTTCTATCTCGAACACATGGTCGTTCCCGGCCACGTCCAGACGCGAAACCGGTAGTTCCACTCCGGCTTGCGCCAGCACCTCCAATGTCATTTGCATATACGGCACAGACGCAAGATTGTTTGCACGGATGTATGTTCCTTTCTCGATGAGCGGACACGAGATGAGCAACGCCGATATGAATTGAGAACTAATGGCCGCATCCATAGTTGTTTCACCACCTTTCAACTTGCCTTTTACTACTAGCGGTGGCGTACCATCTCCTTTGGTCGAGAACACTTCCGAGCCGAGATCGTTCAAAGATTTTAGCAGTGGTGTGTTCGGCCTTGTCCTTAACGATGCGTCTCCTGTTAGAACTGCCGCACCTTTGCATAACGCAGAAATCGCTGTGAAGAACCGCAGAGTAGTGCCCGAATTCTCGGCGTTTATTACATCTTCGGGTGTCTCTGGTTCGCCCACCACGCCGTCTATCGCTATAAAATCACTTCCCGATTCATATTCGATAACCGCGCCCAGGCTTTTAGCAGCGTTAATTGTAGCTTTTGTATCTTCAGAGATAAGCGGATAGTAAATATCGCTCTTAGCACCAAGCGCGGCGATTGCAATGGCTCTATGCGTATAGCTTTTGGAAGGTGGCGCATTTAGTTCGCCTTTTATCTTTGACTGTCGCACCGTTGCTTTCATCACTCTTAAATTCACAAAACGTTTAATTAAATGTTTATGTCACAAACACGGCTGAGTTTGAAATATAACCTGACCGGCTAAAGGCTAGCAAGAAAATTAAACCCATACGTTCACTTCCACCTTTTCCCCCTCTTCCATACCCTCTCTATTCTCCGCTATTATTACAAACCCATCCGATTTCGTCATGCTGGATAAAATACCAGATCCACTTACCCTTATAGGCTCCGCATAAAACTCATCTTCTGAACAAACAAGCTTTACACGAACAAAATCGCTCCGGCCGACTGCGGACGGTATTTTCTTCCTTGTCACCGCGAATAATTTACGGCTATCTTCTTTAACGCCATGTGCAGCATACAAAAACGGTCTTACGAGCATTTCGTATGCCGATATTGTCGCCACGGGATAGCCGGGCAGCACGAAAACGGGCTTCTTGTTTATGATACCAAAACCCGTAGGCTCGCCAGGTCGAATAGCCACGCCATGGAACAGAAGCTCACCCAGATCTCCTACAGCATCTGCGATAAAATCTTTCTTGCCTACTGAACTCCCGCCACTTATCAGTAGCGCATCGTAAAGCGTTAACGAGTTTGTTATCGCGTTCTTTATCTTCTCGTAATCGTCCCTAAATATGCCTATCCTGTATGGATTCGCTATCTTCTTTACCAACGCTTCTAAGACATAACTATTCACATCTGCTATCTTCTTCTCTGTTTCGGCCATGTTCTTAGGGTCCGAAAGCTCGTCACCCGTGGAAAATATCCCGACTTTCATTCTTTTATGCACATTTACCCGCGTTTTCACGAGTGCCGCAAGCATACCGAGGTCATGAGCTCTCAACACTTTACCCTCTTGTAACACACGCTCGCCCTTCTTCACATCCTCACCTTTGAGCGAAACGTTCTTACCGGGTGTGACGGGTTTGTAAATCTCTAATTTAGCCGCGCTCTCCTTTGTGTATTCTAGCATAACCACGGCATTACTGCCTTTCGGCATTGGCTGCCCGGTTTGTATAGGCAAATAACCGCCCTCACCTATTTCCACATCTTTTGCGGATTCGCCTGCTAGTTCTGTTCTCTTCAAAAGCACGGTGTTATTTGGCGTTGCACCAAAAGAGTTCTGCCCTTTAATCGCATAACCATCCATAGCCGCACGGTCAAAAGGCGGGCTGTCTATGGGCGACCGAATATCTTCTGCCAGTATTCTATCAACGGACTCGTCAAAGTGTACTGTCTCCTTTTCTGTCGGTTTTGCATGCTCTAAAACGGTTTTTAATGCGTTATCCCATGAAATAAGCGTACGAAATAGTTTCATCTTGTTTACGTTTCTTACCTTGTATCCAAAAATATTTAACGTTATATCTTTAGATATTGTTATATTGTACGATATTACTTTAAGGTGAAGAATGGGGCAATTTGAGAAAGAAGGACATAGGATAATATTGGGCGATGCGTTAGACATTTTGACGAAAGAGATTGCTAATCGCTCAATTGATCTTATCTTTGCTGACCCACCGTATAATATCGGTAAAAACTTTATGTACTTACCCGATAAATGGGATTCGGACGAAT
>JAYEOC010000057.1:0-13436 GCA_034722635.1 Methanobacteriota archaeon | reverse complement strand
GCCAAAACGAAAAGTGATTGTTGAAGTAGACATACACGATGATAATGTCAGCAGCATCGAAGATCTCGAACGGGATATTCTTCACCAGTGTTACGGGCCCTTTCGATTAGAGTTCTTGTGTCCCAAACCTATACTGGTCCCACCTTATTATTACTCCGAGAGGTCATAACGCATCTACCGCGTCATATCCTCACGTTACTTCTTTGCTAATGTCTCAACCGCCACTAAAAACTTATCAATTTCCTCTTCTGTATTATACAAGTATAAAGAAACCCGAACCGTGCCATCCTTAAGCCCCAAATAGTTCATCAACGGCATACAGCAATGATGTCCCGACCGTACCGCTATATCATAATCTTTGTCAAGTTGTAACGCAACATCGTGCGGGTTCATGCCTACAATATTAAAAGATACCACGCCGATCCTTTCGCTCGGTTTCGTAGAGCCATATACATGCACATTTTCTAGTCCTTGCAACCCGTCCATGAGCCGCTTTGCCAACCGCACTTCATAAGTCCCGAGCACATCCATTCCCACATCTTCCAAATAATCCACTGCGCGCCCAAGTCCGATCCCCCCGGCGATATTCGGTGTACCCGCTTCGAATCGCTCATAGCCCGCTGCCAATTCGTAACCATCCACAGCTACTTCTTCTATCATCCCGCCGCCAAAAATGGTAGGCTCCATTTTAGCCGGCTCTTTCACCCACAGTACCCCGGTTCCTGTCGGTCCAAGCATTTTATGCCCCGAAAAAGCGATGAAGTCACATCCAAGCTCTGCCACGTCTATCCGAATATGTGGGGCGGACTGCGCAGCATCAACAAGTAACAAAACACCTTTTTCATTACAAATCGTGGCTAGTTCTTTGATTGGTGAAATCGTACCCAGGACATTGGATACATGTGTGACAGCAACTAACCGCGTACTATCGCTAATCGCAGCCTCAAAATCCGCAACCTCGAATAAGCCATCCCGGTCAGGTTTCACAATTCGCAAGTTTACGCCCTTCTCGTGCGCCTTAAACCACGGTAGGAAATTAGAATGATGCTCCAGCAATGTTGTTACTACTTCGGCCCCGCGTTGCCAGGCTAACCCGTACGCGACCATATTTATCGCTTCTGTCGTATTCTTTGTGAATATTACCTCTCCTTCGTGTTTTGCACCTATGAACTCCGCAACTTTTTGGTGTGCCGCTTTGTAGTTCTGTGTTGCGAGTTGTGACAATCGGTAAACGCCACGCCCGACATTCGCATTATACTCTCTGTAATAGCCCGCAACTGCTTCCACGACTGGCTCCGGTGTCAGGCTCGTGGCTGCACTGTCCAGGTAAACTACGTGCTCCAATACCGGGAAATCCGCCCTTAGTTCTTTGTTCATGGCGTATCCTACTCTGTCTCTTTGAACTGCTCCACACCTATCTCTCCACCTTTCTTTTCCATCAACTTCTCCACTTTAAACTCAGCCTCGTCTAACTCCTTGTTGCAAAACTTGCATAAACCCATGCCTTCCTCGAATACCTTCAACGAATCGTCCAGCGCGAGGTTGCCTTCACCCAGCAGCTCGACTATGCTCTCTAACCGCTTCATTGCCTCTTCAAAAGTCGTCTCGTCATCCGCTTCTTTTTCTTCTTCCATTTCTTCTTAAACCTCCTCAAAATACCGTTTTGCATTCATTTATTTGTTCGTCTTCTTCTCTTTCACTTCTGATAACGCTTCTCCGTCCGTAAACAATACCTTCAGTGCATCACCAACCGAAATATCTCCTACACTTCTTACTATCTTACCATCAGGCCGCGAACAGATACTATACCCTCTCTCAAGGATTGCCAAAGGACTTAAAGCATCCAGTTTGCCAATAACAGCTTGTAGGCTCTTCCTATGTAATTCCACACGATGTGTAATCTCAGCGAGCATATTCCGCTTTAGCTCGTCTACCGTCTGCCGGTACTGGTTTATCCGCTCCGTGGGCTTTCTGAATAAAACACTTTTCTCTATGCTTTCTACCCTCTGCCTGTGTACTTCAATTGCGTTAAACACATTCTGCCGCAATCGCAACTCCTGAGAGCATAAATGCCGTTTGATTTCGCGTTTATCTGGTACCGCAAGCTCCGCAGCTTCCGAAGGTGTCGCAGCTCGCTTGTCCGCCACGAAATCGGCAATAGTAAAGTCCGTTTCGTGACCCACAGCGGAAATAACGGGTATTTCTGAAGAAAAAATCGCCCTTGCTACTGACTCTTCATTAAACGCCCACAACTCTTCTATTGAGCCGCCACCTCGTCCTACAACTAGCACATCTATCATCTTAAACTCTTTATTCGCTCGGTTCACCAACTGAATCGCCTTTACAATCTGTGCCGGGGCTTCTCCACCTTGCACCACCACCGGTGCCAGCAGAATGTGTACATGTGGAAACCGTCTCCTTGTAATATTTAACAAATCCAGGATAACAGCACCGGTTGGCGAGGTGATGACACCGATTGTGTGCGGGAAAACAGGTATCGGCTTCTTATGCACGGTGTCAAACAATCCTTCTCCCTTTAGCTTCTTCTTTAGCTGCTCAAATGCGAGATACAAAGCACCTATCCCAGTTTCCTGGATTTCCGAGGCGTATAACTGATAAGAGCCCTTCTTTTCGTACACACTTACACGGCCCCTGACTATCACGCTCATGCCATCTTCAAGTGCAAATTTCATTAGGGCGCTTCGATCGCGGAACATCACACATCGTAACTCAGACGATTCGTCCTTAAGCGTGAAGTATAAATGCCCGGAAGTAGGCTGACTGAGGTTTGAAATCTCACCTTTTACATGTACGTCTCGTAACAAGTCGTCTTTGTCTAGTATATTCCTTACATATCGTGTGATCTCCTGCACCGTGTATATATGCTGTTTTACTTTCTGTTCTTCTACTTTCTCTTCAGCGTTTTTCCCCACCGCCTTTTTGCTTTCATCGCTTGACTTCTTCACTTCTGCTTTCTTCAGGTGCAAGAAATCCGTTAGTGTAACTTTTTGCTTTTCCATCTATGCCTCATCCCTCTAGCTTGCTTAACTCAAGAAACAATTTAGTTTAATTTAGCTTTTTAGTTTTTTTGTTGTATATACAATATAAGTTCTAACTATTTAGACGCAGATTCACACCGATTCACACCGATTTGATTTCCATCTGCGTTAATCTGCGTTAATCTGTATCAACAATTATTTTTAGTATTAAATATAAAGATCATGTTATGGGTGCGTAAAAGATGTTGGATAAGTTGAGTGACTCGCTGAAAGAAGCGGTCCGGAAGATCGCAATGGCGAATAAGATAGACAAGCATACGGTGGATGAAATCGTGCGTGACATCCAGCGAGCGTTAATCCAGGCAGATGTCAAGATTTCGCTGGTTAAGGCACTTTCTGAGCGTATACGAGAACGTAGTTTAAAGGAGAAGATGGTGCTAAACCCGCGGGAGCATGTAATAAAGGTGGTTTATGAAGAGTTGATGAATATCCTGGGTAAGGCGATAGATGTACCTTTAACCGCCCAGAAGATAATGATGGTCGGCTTGCATGGTACCGGAAAAACATCAACGTGTGCGAAACTTGCGCGATATTTCCAGAAAAAGGGTTTGAAACCTGCTGTTATCTGTGCTGATGTGTATAGACCTGCGGCATCCGATCAGCTACGGCAGCTATGTGACAAAATGGGTGTTCCGTTTTACGACGGTGCCGAGCTCCCGGAGGGTAAAAGTGTGGTAGGGATAGTGAAGGCAGGCGTAAAAGAGTTCGATAAGCACGATGTCAAGATAATAGATACGGCAGGGCGACATGCGCTGGAGGAAGAGATGATAGAAGAGATACGCGCGATAAGAACAGAAGTAGAGCCCGAACAGCGTATTCTCGTGCTGGACGCGAGCATAGGACAGCAAGCATCGGTGCAAGCGAGAGCGTTTGACGATGCGATTGGAATCACAGGCATAATAATAACCAAAATGGACGGTACGGCGAAGGGCGGCGGAGCTCTTTCCGCAGTATCGGAGACGAATTCCGGTATCGCATTCGTGGGTACGGGCGAAACGGTGAACGACCTCGAGAAATTTGAATCCGATAGGTTCGTATCACGGCTGCTCGGAATGGGCGACATAAAGTCGTTGATAGAGATGGCCGAGGAAAATCTGACGGAAGGGGACATAGATGCCGATATTTTAAAGGGTAAATTCACGTTAAATGATCTGTATAACCAGTTAGAGGCTTTGAAAAAGATGGGGCCGTTTAAAAAATTGATGGAGATGCTACCGTTAGGAGGACTTGGGGTCAACATAGAGGATTCAATGTATCAAGTAACAGAGGATAAACTAAAGACGTTCAAGGTGATGATGGATTCAATGACGAAAGAGGAACGAAACGAGCCGAAGATAATAGACGGCTCAAGGGTGAAGCGAATAGCAAGAGGATCTGGGACTACGACTGCGGAGGTAAGCGAGCTGATAAAATATCACAAGATGATGCAAAAGATGATGAAAAGCATGTCGTCAGGAAGAGGGAAAATGCCGATGATGAAAGGGATGCCATTGGCTAAGATGATGAAGGGGCTTAAGTAATAAGGGGCCAGACCCCCCTTATCAACCCTCCCAACCCCGGGGGCCAGACCCCCCTTATCAACCCTCCCAACCCCGGGGGCCAGACCCCCCTTATCAACCCACCCAACCCGGGGGCCGAACCCCCTTATCAACCCTCAAAACCAAAAAGATTCTAATGTGACACACAATATAGGAAGTTTATATTATGGTTGTTGATTCGCTGTTACGTCCATTTGTGAATAGCTGGATGCTATTGAAAAGAATTGCGCGATATTTCGCGGCGATAGGCTTATCTCCCGATTCCATAACTATCCTGTCTCTCCTGTCCGCAATACTAGCAGGCGTGTTTTTCTTCTTTTCGGGAACCGGACCTGTTCAAAGAAACGCATTTAATCTCCTTTTACTACCAGCCGGTATTTTCGTTTGCGTTAGTTCCATTTTAGACGCTCTGGATGGTATCATGGCCCGTGAACTCGGAAATGCGAGCAAACGGGGTGATTTCCTCGACCACGTAATAGACCGCTATGCGGACATGCTCATTGTCTGTGGTATCATCTTCGGTGGCTACGTGAGCTGTAAAATCGGTGTTATTGCTGTTATTGGCATATTGTTCTCTTCTTACATGGGCACGCAGGCACAGGCAGTGGGTCTGAAGCGGATTTATGGTGGTTTATTGGGCCGAGCGGACCGGCTTCTGATAATAATAGTTGCAACTTTTCTTACTATGGTCTATCCCTATCCGCTACCCGCGTCTGGTATGTTAAGTTACACCTTTCTTGGTTGGGCAATGGTGATCTTTGCTCTGCTCTGCAACGTCACGGCGTTACAGCGGTTCTATCACGCATGGAAAATGGTCAATCACATATAATCCTATTACAAAAAAGCGAAAATCATAAAAGCTCAAGGCATTTATTAGATGATTGTGTTATGTAGTAATAGAAACGCAGAATTTCTAAAAATCGAAAGGAGGTGATAGAAAAATGAAAAGTAAAAACATAGCAGGGTTAATCGCTATAGCGGCAATTGTGGTCGTGGTGATGCTCGCAGGATGCGTTGAGGAGAACCAAGCAAACAAAGCAGAGCTAGCGCAAAAGATTCTTGCTTCTGAAGATAATATAGATACTTACAAGTATGATATGACGATGACACAGGATACACTACTCAAAAACGAGACTGGCGAAACTACGTTCGCACAAGAAAACACGGGAAAGGCTACCATAGATTTTACGAGCAAAAAGATGAAGATGGAGATGACGACTTCATTGGAGAGCCAGGACAATGCTGGAATGGGTGAGAGGACAATGGAAGTGTATTTAATCGATAAGATATTGTACATGAAGATGGATATGGGTATCCCCCAACTACCAGCGCAATGGACAAAGAGGGAAATGCCAGGAGAGTACGTGGAATTTTGGAAATCGCAGAACCAGTTAAACCAGCAGATGGAACTGCTGAATATATCAGAGGTGGAAGTGCTAAAAGAGGAAACGATGAACAGTGAGGATTGTTATGTGCTAAAAGTAACACCAGACATGGAGAAATATGGTGAGTTGAGCGGACTCATGCAAGGCCTGCAACAGGGCGTGGACATAGGGCAACTGATAAAAGAGATGTCTGTGAAGTACTGGATAGCAAAAGATACAAAGTTCCCGGTCAAGGCAGAAACGGTGATGGAAATGGAGATAAGCTCGAATGATTTGAAATCAGCCGGCGAAAAGGAAGATTTTACAATGACATCGAATCTGAGAACCACAATAGACTTCTATGATTATAATAAACCAGTGACAATAGAGCTACCAGAAGAGGCAGAAAATGCTGCTGGTATGGAGATGCCACAGATGAATATGACCAGGGGAAATGCTACCAAGACACAGATGATACCGCCAATGAATGACACAGAGCAGTCAGCTACTACGTAAGAAAAACGCAAAAAGTTACTTTTTAGGGTGAGTATAAAGAATTAAGTTTATAACTCATTCCCTCTCTCTTTTTTTTGTGTGTTAATGAAATCCTAAATGCGTTTGCGGACAAAAGGGGCTGTAACGTTTTTCAGGACTGCCCCTCGACCGAGCGATCTATCCTCGCCCTCACAAATTCGCGGACTTCTTTTGGTTCTGCTCGGCCCCGCGTCTGCTTCATCACCTGCCCCACAATGAAATTCAAAGCCTCGTTTTTACCGGCTCTGTAATCTTCAACTGCGCTCTTATTCGCTTCTAACACTTCAGACACGGCCTTTTCTATGTCACCCGAACCGATACTTGCCAAGCCTTTGTCCTTTATTATCTCGTCTGGCGTACCACCGTGATCGAGCATCTCCCTTACAATTTCTGTTGCACCGCGCTCGGTAATAACGCTTTTAGTCAAATATCTCAGAATAGACACGAACTCATCGGTGGAAATCCGTTCTGACGCTTCTCGCATCGAGATAGACCGATAATTCAGCTCGCCTTTCAGCACGTCCGCGATCCAGACGGCACTTAACTTCGAATCTATCTTTGACGCTACTTCTTCATAAAAATCCGCTATCGTTATATCGTATGTTAGCGCAGTCGCATGCTCCTGCGTGATAGAATACTGCGTGGCAAATCTAGTCCTCTTTTCATCCGGCAGTTCGGGTATCTCTCGCTTTAGTTCTTCTACTAAGCCCGAGATATGTAGCGGTACCAGATCAGGTTCGGGAAAGTACCGATAATCATGTTCAAACTCTTTCGTACGCATAGAAATAGTTACACCGCGCACTTCGTCGAAATGCCGTGTCTCCTGCGTTACTACAAGTCCCCGGCGCACCAAATTCTTTTGCCGCGTTATCTCAAAAGCTAAAGCGCGTTCTACACCCTTATAAGACGATATATTCTTTACTTCTGCTCGCTGGCCACCAGCTACCGATATATTCGCATCTACTCGCATCGCGCCTTCCCGGTCGCCCTCGAACACGCCTAAATAGCCCAATATGCTCCTTAGCTTACCTAAGAATATCCGCGCTTCCTTCGGCGACTTCAGATCTGGCTCGGTCACTATCTCTACTAACGGCATCCCGGACCGGTTATAATCAACAAGCGAATATTTCGCGGTATCTATCGTGCCTTTATAGGCCAACCTGCCCGGGTCTTCTTCCATGTGTACCCTGGTGATCCTAATCTCACGCTCTTTAGCACCGCCGTTTTCCGGACTTTCTATGCTCACAAGTCCCTTCAATGCAATAGGGAAATCATACTGCGTAATCTGGAAACCGCGTGGCAGGTCAGGATAATAGTAATTCTTTCTATAAAATATAGTCTCTGGCTGTATAGCGCAGCCCAATGCAAGAGCTACTTTTATGCCGTATCTTAACGCTTGCCCGTTTACTACCGGCAATGCACCTGGTAAGCCCAGGCACGTTTCGCACACGTGCGTATTCGGCTCGGAATTCTGATAGTTGGTGGGGCATCGGCAAAATAGTTTCGTTCGCGTGAGTAGCTGTGCGTGGCATTCCAAGCCGATTTTCACTCCGTCTATTTCTTCGCTTTTCATGGCATCCCGTTGTTTCTTATCTTTGTATTTATTCTATAAGTATCCATGCCCTGGAGGAAACAGTTGAATAGAGGGCGATATGGTAAGAACAAGAAGACATAAAATTTGATTATTGGGACGCAGATTTACGCAGATAAACCGGATTTTTAATATACGGAATTGACGGATGCGATTATTAGAAGCTTCTACCGAGTTTAGAATAAACGTAAGACAGTGGATTTTCTGCGTAAATCTGCGTAAATCCGTGTAATCTGCGTCCTAAATAGGTAGTAGTTATACTTTATATATCGCAAACAAACTAACGCTATTGACAAAGTTTTATGACATTCCCCGTGCCTTTGTTGTCTTTTTACTATTCAAACTCTCCTATATCTACTTCTGCTATATCTACTTCTTTTATCTCTTCTTCTTCGCATTTTAACCGCCAATCGCCTTTCTTCGTTAGATTCCACCTCGCCCTCTTTACCCCCTTTACAGTCATCACAAACGAAATAAAGCATCGTTTCACTTTCCGTGCCATAATCACCAGCAGCTACGTCTCGCAATGTCACTTCTTTTATCGCTTCCACTTCTTTATCGGTCAAATCCGCTTTTCCACAATCATAACATTTATACAACGAACCCGTAAGCTCGATACTATCAATGTCGCCCAGAATGCGTTTGAACTTTCTGAATTCACGTGGTAGCTTCAAACCCAGCGTCTCCGCGATGAGTATGCCCCGTTTTATCTTCTCTTTGCACTCGTCAAGGTCGGCATCCGCATATTGAGGCTGCATACCGACAAACCTGTTAAATTCTTTCTTGGGTAGATCGTAACTACCAAAACAATCTTTTAGCCCCATCTTCCACTCGTCAACCATGGTAGAGATGAATTGAATGTTGCCATTTTCCTTCTCCCTTGCGACTACAATGCTTCTACTGCCCTTTGGTGTAGTCATCAGAACTTTGTATATTGGCAATTCTTCCTGCCCTTTCTTTTCTGTTAAACTATCAAAATACGGGCAATCGTCAGGACAGAGTTGCGGGTCACGGATTAAACCACAGCATCTGGAGCATATATAGTCCTCTTCCTTGACGCAAAACCGCTTCCCTTTTCGCGCATTACAAATTACGCAGTTCTTCGTTTTCATGTTTCATTCCTTTGACAGCCATTCAATATTGTAGAAGCGTTATTACTATCAGCCCGTAAGTTCTTTTACATCGGTAACAAACCGTAAGCTACGAACAATGACGAGAACAGGATTGCTATCATATTCATCGCTTTAATCAACGGATTAATCGCAGGTCCGGCAGTATCTTTGAACGGGTCACCTACCGTATCGCCCACGACCGCGGCTTTATGTGCTTCGCTTCCCTTGCCGCCTAAATAGCCATCTTCTATCAGCTTCTTCGCATTGTCCCATGCAGCACCACCATTCGACATCATCAATGCAAGCATCAAGCCCGAAATAATCACACCGATTAACAGCCCTCCGAGTGCTACGGCACCGAATAAAAAGCCCACCACCAGGGGTACAACCACCGCAATCATACCCGGGACTAACATCTCCCGTAATGCTGCTGAAGTCACGATGTCAACACATTTACCATATTCCGGCTTTGTTTTGCCCTCCCAAATGCCGGGTATTTCCTTGAACTGCCTTCTTACCTCTTCAACTACCTTGAACGCACCTTTGCCCACAGCACGCATCATAACCGAACTGAAGATAAAAGGCAATAACCCACCAATTAATAAGCCCACGAGCACGAGCGGATTGAAAAGGCTGAACTCGTCTGCGGGCAACCCGACTCGGTGTAAATAATCCGAGAAAAGAGCCAAAGCCGCAATTGCGGCCGATGCCACGGCATAGCCCTTAGTTACCGCTTTCGTTGTGTTGCCAACAGCATCGAGCTTGTCGGTCGTATCTCTAACTTCAGGCGGTAAGTCCGCCATTTCTGCGATGCCACCTGCGTTATCTGTTATCGGGCCGTAAGAATCGAGCGCCACGATAATGCCGGTGGTCGAGAGCATAGCCACCGCGGCAATTGAAATACCGTACAAGCCTGCAATATTCGTACCTGTAACCACGAACGGCACCAAATAGGCTGCAAGTATCCCGCCGCATATTATTAATACCGGCCAACCGACAGACATCATCCCAACTGCAAGACCCATGATCAAATTGGTGCCCGCACCCGTCTGGCTTGCATCTGCAACCGCCTTTACCGGTGCGTGCATCTGAGTGTAATATTCTGTGACAATCACCATCAGAGCCATTATTATTATCCCGATGACCGCGGAAACGAAAATCGAAGTGCCGGCGGGGTCTGCACCGACTAATGCCCTTGTTACCGGATAGAACAGAATAATACTGAGTACAGCAGCGGTAATCACGCCCTTGTATAAGGTGCCCATGATGTTCTCACGTGCGCCCATTCTCACAGCGAATATAGCTATTATAGAGGCGAAAATGGCAACAGCACCTAAAATGAGTGGATATTCTATGAGTGCGAAACCAGAGGTAATACCCGGGAAGACCGTTTGTAGCCCGGAATCACCAGCAATCAAAGCCCCGATTAGCATTGCTGCAATTGCCGTGACCACGTAAGTCTCAAACAAGTCGGCACCCATACCGGCGCAGTCACCCACGTTGTCACCAACGTTATCGGCAATAACACCCGCATTTCGCGGATCGTCTTCTGGAATGCCAGCTTCTACCTTGCCTACCAGGTCCGCGCCGACATCCGCAGCTTTTGTATAGATACCACCGCCAATCCGTGCGAATAACGAAATTAGAGAAGCCCCGAAACCATAGCCCACCACAAGGTCCACGGCATGCGCGCCACCGCCGAAGATCATATAAAATACACTTGTTCCGAGTAACGCAAGCCCCACAACTGCAAGTCCTGTCACGGCACCCCCCCGGAACGCAACAGTAAGAGCCTTACGCACGCCGGAAGATGCAGCTTGTGCAACCCGGACATTTGCCCTTGTCGAGACGAACATCCCGATATAACCCGCCACCGCGGAACACACGGCACCTGCTAAGAAACCTATTGCAATCATACCGGAATCGAAATAGCCGCCGTCCAGGGTACGCGAAAGAGCCACGAACAATATCACCGCGATTACGATCGCAACGACCGCAACCGTCCGGTATTGCCGGGTCAAATACGCGGCGGCACCTTCCTGGATAGCACCCGCGATTTCGTTCATCTTTGTGCTGCCCGAATCCTGTTTTAGCGTGTACGATGCGAACATAGCTGCGAATGCCAGGCTCACGAGTCCTGCAACCGGTGCTAATATTAACAAGTTCATCTTCTTCTTCTCTCACCTCTGTATTGTCAATTCTTTTACAATTAACCTTTTAATGCTCTTTTCTTCTCTTCTTCTTTTACCTATAAATAGCTTTGTTTTTTAACGTTCGTGTATCAAGAAATATTCAAAAATGATAGCCACAGAGACCCCAGAGCACACAGAGGGTAAATACTCTGTGCTCTCTGTGTACTCTGTGGCAAAAAGTTATACTTTATATACAACGAGATGAAGAAGAAAGAACTGGCAATTCTGTTAGAACAGGTAGAGGACCTAAAAACGCCGGACATCGCGGAAGAGCAGTATTCAACACCTGCTACGGTGGCTTCGGAGTTACTGCATTTCGCGTTTATGCGCGGTGAGATCGCAAACCGTGTTGTATATGACCTCGGGTGCGGTAACGGAATACTGGGGATAGGCGCGAAACTATTGGGTGCCCGGGAAGTAGTAGGGATAGATATAGACGTGAACGCGATAGAAGTGGCGCAATTGAATAGCAAGCGGTTAGGTGTAGATATAGACTACAAAAATAGCGATGTTCGCGAAGTTATAGGAAACGCGGACACCGTGGTGATGAATCCGCCTTTTGGTGCACAACGTAAAAACCGGCATGCCGATAGAATCTTTTTGGAAACGGCATTGAGAATCGCGCCTGTTTGTTATTCTATACTGAATGCCGGCAGTGAACAGTTTTTAAAAACGTTTGTGCCGCATGCCGCGATAGTACGTTTCCCGGTGGCGTTTCCGTTGAAAAAGCGGTTCTGGTTTCATAAACAGGAACGGAAGTTCATAAACGTGGATATATACCGGTTGGAACGGGAATGACGGTTTTGAGATATGAACTACAGTATTCGAGCGGGACCGGAAAGAATAAAAAAATTAAGCGGGACGCAGATGCACGCAGATAATCATGATTTTGAATTTACGGAATTGCCGGTGGTGAATATTAGAATCTAAACAGGAAGTTAAACGGTAAGGCAGTTGATTTTCTGCGTAAATCTGCGTAAATCCGTGTGGTCTGCGTCCTAAATAGGTAGATGTTATACTTTATATACAGAAATAAATAAAAAAGGGGGATTAAAAAAAACATCCCCTGAATTTTTTATGTTTTGTTTTGTATTGTTTGCCTTTACTTTCTTCGTCTCTGTACCAGATATGCTACTGCTAACAGTCCCGCGATTGCGAATACTGCCTCGAAGCCCGGTACCGGTGTCTTTTCTGGTTCTTCTGGTTCTGCTGGTGGTGGTAATGTTGCTACTGGTTTCGTAGTCGGTGGTGTTACGCCTTTCGTTGGGTCATATGGTGTCGGTTTTGGCGTTGTTATCACTTCTGCTATTACTTTTTCACCGATACATGCGACACATGCTGGATTCGGATCGCATGGATCATACGGATCGGTTCCAACTATTATCTCCTCTATGTCGCTGTAGCCATCGCCGTCTGAGTCACTGACACCGCCGCCACCGCCGCCACCGCCACGTCTTCTTGGTGTTGGTGTTGGTGGTGCTGGTGTTGGTGTTGGTGTTGGTGTTGGACCAACAGATACTGTTGTATCGTCACTAGCCTCGTATTCTGCTTCATCCGTAGCACCCATACCCACTACATAATCACCTTTTAGCACTTGTTCCTTCACCAACGAGATGTTGTAATCTGGTGCTTCACCTGTCAGTGTTACTGGCTCTAAATCCTCGAAACACCAAAGTAGGTCAGCAAAGATTTTAGTAGCTCTTTCGGTAGCATCCACAGCAAATGGTGTAAAAGTCGTTGTTCCTGATTCAAACAAACTCGCATTAATCTCAGTTATGAATGCAGCCAGTTTGTAATCGTCACCGAATAAAGCCATTGCGCGTTCCGGTTCTGTTGTTGTATTGATTGTTAGGTTACCGATCACCAGGTACTCTGGTATTTGTATTTTCTCTAATTCATCTGCTTTGATTACGAATACAGGTTTCGTGCCCGAAGATGTATTCTCGCCTTTCACCTCAAACTCGGTAGCATCCCATTCCGCGGAGTAATTGTCCGTACCCACTATTGGCTCCAGGATCTCAACATACAACATATAGTCCTTTGGCT
>JAYEOC010000056.1:0-13480 GCA_034722635.1 Methanobacteriota archaeon | reverse complement strand
GGGTCCTTCTCCTCCGCAAGCACTTCTTCTAAAATGGTTTTAGCAAATCTTGTTTTCTTTGCAAGCACAACTGCGAGCTCAGAAGCACTTTTTAGCTCCGGTGTCGAAAAGCTGTAAAACTCGCTCAAAAGCTCAAAGAACGAATCCAAATTCTCAGGTGCGGGTGGCTTTACATCTTGTAAGGCACTCAGCGAAGATATTTCTGCTTTATATAGAAGCTTGCCATCTCTATAAAGCCACAATTCCAGAAAGTTGGTCAATATGAGATTAGGTAACGCATCACGATACCTTTTTAGCTGTTCTGACTCTTCTACCGTGTGAAGACTGGAATCCGGTTTTTTCGCTTCTATATGCCCTACAATCTCTCCATCTTTACGGATGAGAAAGTCCGGAATACCAACTTCTGTACGCTTTGGTAAGACAAGAGCTTTTGCAGCTTCTTCATCAGAGAACACATGAGAATATTCTTCAAATAGCGCTTTTAAAGCGGGATAGAAGCTCTCCTCTCGGAAATTGCCGCTCGTGTAAATCACATGGAGTTCTTTGAGGTACGCAGTAAGAATCTTCCGCAATTTAGCGTTTTCCTGTTTATTCATCTCGTTGGAATAATAAACCCTCCATATCTCCTTTTTCTATCTGCCTGATCATAACAAAATTCTCACATCTATTTCTACATGTCCACCATAAGTAAAGAATGCCCCTCCACTTCATTCTACTTCAAGCCATGCTAAACTAAATATCTTATTAATGCGGCGTGTGCAATCCGAAAAATGGTGTGCCCCTGTTCTCACGGAAAGTCTTCTTACAGGTCTTGCATCTGGGTCGTGCAGTATTCTGTTTGCCATAGTGTTCCTTTAGCACGATATTCCCCTTCCCTTTCTTTCCGTAATCCGGGCACGCATCGTTTGGACAAAAGAATTCGTCTATGTTTACTTCTCCCATTTCGACAATCCCTTAACAGTTCCTATGGAAATATGGTAACATATACTTTTCTGCCAAATCGGGGCGCGACCCACTACAGTATTTAACCTTTTACGTGCTGTCTGATTGTAAGGCTATGAAAAAAAGAGAAGAGAAATTAAAACTTAGAATAGGATTAACCGGAAAGCCGAAGATAGGGAAATCAACGATTATAAGATCTGTGATACAGAGCTTGAATACGGAAGGAATACCTGTTGGCGGTATGCTTACCACGGACATCCAGGAAGAAGGAGCGCGAGTAGGTTTCTCAATAGAAGATATAATTACACGCGAACGAGGTATTCTGGCACATATACATCTGCACCAGAGAACTCCGAAAGTGGGAAAATATACCGTGAATCGCTCTGATCTGGATTCTATAGGTGTGAACGCGATAAAAACGGCCGTGGCGCATCCGGATCCAATTGTAATCATTGTGGACGAGATAGGCCCGATGGAATTGAACTCGAAAAAGTTCATACACGTGGTGGAAGAAGCGATAGACAGCGGTAAATCTATGCTTGTCTCTGTACATTTACGATCGGAGCACGAGTTGGTAAAGAGCGTGAAACGTGAGTTCGAGATGTTTGAGGTTACAGCAGCGAACCGAGA
This sequence comes from Methanobacteriota archaeon, assembly GCA_034722635.1. Classification (GTDB taxonomy): domain Archaea; phylum Halobacteriota; class Syntropharchaeia; order Alkanophagales; family Methanospirareceae; genus QENJ01. The sequence continues at coordinate 11,908 of JAYEOC010000056.1, read as the reverse complement.
CGGAATTGCGAATCACGTTATTCAGCGGTTTTGTGACTCTGTGGTTTAGCAAAACTCATATTTTTGTCTTTAATGTTAAAGCCTTAACTATTTCTAAATAGGTAATGGGCTCTGATCTGGATACAATTAGAAGATTATATTCTATATTGTAAAGAATGTTCAGAAATACGAAAATAGCAAAAATAAAGTACACAAAATAACGAATCTTTTTTGTTATTATTTCATTCAAGAAATATGAAAAACCCAAAACAAAAATAAACATTAAACCAGCAAATCTCCTTGCTCCAAAGGAATCTCCCGCCCACCAATCCCGTACAATTATAGAATTAATATAAAGTTGAGAAAGAAATGCAAGAACTAACAGTATCAAAAATATTGTGTTATGATACGCTTCTTTTTTCTTATTGTTCGTGTAAGTGTCCTTAAATAAAAAGGTAAAACCAATTATTGAAAAGATTAACAACGGTGTAGAAACGAAGAGACTATGCCTGAATGAAAAAAGCACTTGAGGAATCTGGGGTGAGAAATATAGTAGAGGACCCACACCCTGAGGAATAGTCAAGAAAGAACCATATATGATCTTCCAAGTGATTAATAAAGGCAATAAAGATATTAAGAACGCGCAGAAAAAGATAGCGTAATTGATCAGCTCTTTTTTGGCTGAGGATCTGTTTTCAATTAGCAATGCTATGGAATAAACGAGTGGAAGTGCTATTAACAACGCATTTTGGGGCCTTACCAATACCATAAGTCCGGAGATCACACCAAATATAATCCATTTTTTATAAGTGGCTTTGTTGTCGGTTAAAATGAAATTAACGTAAAAATAATAAAAGAATAATGTTATAATAAAGAAGTCGTTAGCGTGGGACATGCTTGGTTCAATTGCAAAATACTGGATTGCGAATGTACCGATTAATATAAGAACTATTGAGCTTTTAATTATTCCCGGGTCAACATCAAATTTTTTTATTCGTTTATAAGTCAGTATAAAGCCTAAAATAACATAAAACAAGGATCCAACCATAGTCACATATTGTGACAAAGCAGAGTATCCATTTAGAGTAATATTCAATCCAAATAAGTTTAAGAAGTGTATTAAAGATAAAGAGAGAATAAAAAAGGGCAACCATAGGATTGCCGAACCAATAGGAAAAGGATTCGTAAGATAGCCGGTTGGTGTACGATTTGATGATTTACGATTTAAATGTGCACGTCCCTCTTCTGTATCTTTAAAGGGATTTGTCGCATTTAACCAGGGACCTGATAAGTACTGATTTTCGAAATCTCAATCATTATCAATTATTTCCTGCAAATCCTTAAACTATACGTGCCACAATCTTACTCACATGACCAACAGAAGGCGCGTCATCCGGTAAATCCATAATCGGCTTGCCCTTGAAATCATACACCTGTATCAAAGAGTCAAAAGGTATTACCTCTTCTAGTTCAATGCCGTGTCTCTTTATCTCTGCGATCACACTGGCCTCGTCATCCGCAGCTATTTTATTCGCTATGAACATCATCTTCTTCACGTCAACGTCTATCTCTTTCGCTATCTCTTCCAGCCGCAATGCCGTTCTTATGCTCTTCAGCGTGCCATCCAGCACCACAAGCATTACATCTACATCCCTTGTCGTTCGTCTACTTAGATGCTCCAGACCGGCTTCACAATCTATTACCGTATAGTCGTAGTTCCTCGTCAATGTATCCATAATCAGTCTCATTATGTGATTTACGGGACAGTAGCAACCCGGCCCTTCGGGGCGACCCATAACCAGCAAGTCATAAAACTCTTCTTCCTCTATTAGCTCTGCTACCCTACCCTCAAATTGCGCTCTTACGTCTAATGCCACATCTCGCTGCTTATCTTCCAGCAGACCCTCTCTTATATCGCCTACGGTCTTGTCATATGTAATCCCAAGCGCGTCTGGTAAATTGGAATCCGCATCCGCATCCACTGCTAATATACAGATTTCATCGCCTTGCCGAATTAGTTCACGTATTAACAGAGCAGCAATAGCTGTTTTTCCCGTGCCGCCTTTTCCCGCTACCGCTATTACCTTACCCTTTCTCATCTACTATCCTTTATTTGAATGCCTGGATTTCATCCTCAAATCCGATGACCCACATTTCCTGCATCGTGCCGCCCTGAGCGCATTTCTTGCATTACAATCCATACATATCCTCACACGGAAGAGTCTCGCCTCCGCTTCTGGAAATCTTGCCATTACTATTTTTCTCCTCTACTCCTACTTTACATACCAGCATAAAAACCTTTTTAGTACCGGGTTCCTTTGTAAATTACATTGTCATTGTAATCGTTTCCAAGAGAAGAACAGGAGGAGAAGACGTATGAGAAGAATAAAAGTAGGCGTATTAGGGGCAACGGGAAGTGTAGGGCAGCGGTTCGTGCAGCTTTTGGAAGGACATCCCTGGTTTGAGTTTGGAGCGCTATTCGCTTCTGAGCGGAGTGCCGGTAAAAAATACCGCGAGGTCGCGAAATGGTCTCTCCCTTCGGAGATGCCGGAAGAAGCAGCGGATATGGTAGTGAAATCTATAGACACTATCGGCACATCAAATGACGATCTAGCCCTCATGTTTTCCGCGTTGCCTGGCACAATAGCAAGTGAAAAGGAGAAGAAATGTGCACAGGCAGGTTATGCAGTCGCAAGTAATGTTGCGGTGCACCGAATGGAAAAGGATGTGCCGTTGCTCATCCCGGAGATAAATACCGACCATTTTGGGCTGATTGACGTACAGAAATCGAACCGGGGCTGGGATGGGTTCATCGTGACAAATCCTAACTGCTCGACAATCGTGATGACTCTGAGTCTGAAACCTTTGATGCGTTTTGGGCTAGAAACGGTGCGGGTCGCAACGATGCAAGCGGTATCGGGTGCAGGATATGCAGGCTTGCCTTCTATGGCAATTCTGGATAATGTGATACCGTTTATCGGAAGTGAGGAGGGTAAGATGGAGAGTGAACCGCTAAAGATTCTCGGTACTCTTGAGGGTTCTGAGGTAAAGAATGCAGAATTCACTATATGCGCATCCTGCCATCGAGTTCCGGTCATGGACGGTCACACAGAAGCGATATGGGTAAACTTCGCGGAAGACGTGAGTGAAGAAGAGGTAAAGAACACGTTTAAGAACTTTACCACGGACATAAAAACGCCTTTTGCACCGGAAAAGCCTATAATAGTACGTGACGAACCGGATAGGCCACAGCCGAAGTTGGACCGTGATGCAGGGCATGGGATGAGTATATCGGTAGGGCGAATTCGGAAAGGGCAACTGGGGCACGAGATGAAGTACATCGTACAGGGTCACAATACCGTGAGGGGCGCAGCAGGTGCATCTATATTGAATGCCGAGGTGCTTGTGGAACGGGGATTTATATGATATTCCCCGTAAACACAAATTTAAGAAGCATGAAACGGATAACCTTTTTTTAGTTGTACCCGCAGAACTGGTTCACAAGTACTTCATTCAACCGCTTGACCTTTTCCGAATCGAGATTAGCGAAGTGCAAATACAGCGTTGTGCCATGCGGTGCAGCGTCTAACCCGCAAATAGCACTCACCATTATTATTTTTTGACCACACGTTTCTTGAAGTTAGAAACATCGCTGGGAGAAGGTCCTTTTTAATGCCGTGAAGTAGGTTCTTTCAGAACGTATTCATAGTCAAAAAGCCAGTAAATCTTTTAGTTCGCGTTCGATCTGAGTTGCGAAGTACAGCACTAAAATCTTTATCTGCTCTTAAAATGGATACAAATAATAGAAATGTTTAGTTATCTGAAGCAACTAGATCTGATACGTACTTTAACAGCATTTGAAATCAAGTTGAGGTACCGGGGTTCTTTGTTAGGTATAGGCTGGTCGCTGATAAGTCCACTTCTGCTTGCGCTCGTTTTATACGCAGTATTTAAGAACGCATTCCGATTTGAAATGGATAACTTTGCTTTTTATCTGCTAATAGGTATTTTCGTCTTCCGATTTTTATCGGTTGGAACGTCAGTGGGGATGAGGTCAATAATAGATAAGGCGCATATCGTGACGAAAACGCCCATACCCCGAGAAATACTCACAATTACAACTACATTATCCTATTTTATCAGCTCTTTTGTTGAACTACTCATTCTCGTACTGATACTGGCCTTTTTTGGTGTAGGGATAGGATCTGCGATACTATTGCTTCCTGTTTGCCATATAGTTTATTTCATATTGGTTTATGGCATAAACCTATTTCTATCTGCGTTTATGGTCTATTACAGGGACTTGACCCAGATATGGGAAGTATTTTTAAACGTTTTGTTCTTTGCAAGCCCTATTGTGTACCCAATAAGCATAATCCCTGCGAATATCATCCCCATTTACATGTTAAATCCGATAACAAGGTTAATCGTGATGTACAGGAGTGTAATGCTTTACAACAGATTGCCAAATGCAATAGATTTTTGTTATGTATTCATCTTTTCCTGCCTAGTGCTCCTAGCTGGGCACTTATTCTTCCAAAAACTTCAGAGTAGGTTCGCAGAGGTAATTTGAAATGCTAGTAGGAAGGAATGTATCAAAGAAGTTCCGGATTCCCCTCGAAAGGAGGACTACGTTATTTGAGGAAGTAGTAGCCTTTATAAAAGGGGGCAGGAGATCTGAAGAACTTCAAGCGTTAAGGAATGTTTCTTTTGAGGTCAAAACGGGCGAGATATTTGGTATCATAGGTCCCAATGGTTCTGGCAAGACCACTTTACTTGGCATTATCGCAAACATTATCTATCCTGATGAAGGAGAACTGATAGTCGAAGGTAGGATAACACCAATTCTCGCGCTTGGTGTGGGATTCAATCCAGAATTAACCGCGAAGGAGAATGTTTATTTGTATGGTGCGCTGATAGGAATGGAAAAAGAAGAGCTAAAATCGAAATACGAAGGGATATTTAAATTCGCAGAACTCAAGAGATTTGAGGCGATGAAGCTAAAGAACTTCTCATCTGGAATGAATGCGCGATTAGCATTCTCAACTGCGATAGCAACGGAGCCCGATATTTTACTTGTGGATGAGGTACTGGCGGTTGGTGATATAGCATTTCAGATCAAGTGCATGAACGAAATAAAAAAGCTCAATGAAAACGGAACCACGATTATTTTTGTATCTCATAACATAGAAGCGGTGAGGAGTTTATGTGAAAGGGCGATGTTTTTGAATAACGGAGAAGCGGTAGAGGTGGGCGATGTGGCAGAAGTGGTCAACACGTATCTTGATTTTTCGAGTAAAAGGTAACTGAATGGATGGAGGGTGCTATAAAAAATTGCAGGATATATATAAATGGACGCAGTTTGTACTGTATAATACAAAAATACAAAAGCATACAAAAATAGGTTAAGTGAGATTAAATACAATAGATTCGGAAAGAAAGAGAAGGATGATCCAGGACAGCTATTTGATTGCAGGTGGTGCAGGTTTTATTGGGAATCATTTAGTTCGGAAGCTTTTATCGTATAACAACGTGACTAGCATTGTGGTGGTGGATAATTTTGTTACGGGAAACACAAAAAATCTTAGCGATCTCAAAGAAGATTCTCGCCTAAAAATAATTAACTGCGATATTACTAAAGATATGCCTGAAATGTCTTCTTTTGATGTTGTTATTCATCTCGCAGCCATTGCTAATCCCGTCCAATATGAAGAAAATCCGATAAGTACATTATTAGTAAACTCACGTGGTAATGAAAATCTTTTACGGATAGCAAAAGAATCAAAGTCTTCTTACTTCTATTTCTCCAGTTCTGAAGTTTATGGTAATCACAATCCAATGTCCCACAATGGTCTGAAAGAAGAAACAGTAAGCCACTTGGTCCTAAACCAAAAACGAAGTCCGTACTTCGTGGGAAAAGCTTTTGGTGAGGAAATAGTTAGAAATATCTGTACGAAGGAAAAGATCAATTATCTTATTATTCGACCATTCAACGTTTATGGATCTAAGATGGATAGAAATGCAGGATATGGACGGGTAATTCCTAATTTTATTACGTGGGCACGGGAAAAACTGCCATTACAGATTCGTGGTGATGGAACACAAATGCGGGCTTTCTGTTATATTGACGACTTTATAGACGCTGTGATTTCTGTTTTAGAACACCCTAATCCACCTGAGAGATTAGTAAATATTGGAAACCCCGAACCCATTTCTATTTTAAGACTTGCAGATATGATTAATAAAATATTAAATAATCCTGTGCCCCATATATTTACAGACAGATACGAATTTGAACCAAAATACAGAATACCCAATATTGAACGAATATCTAATTGGTGTGGTTGGGAGCCAAAGATAAAACAGAAAGAAGGTTTAAGGAAGACAATAGAATCGTTTGAGGTGGATGAGGAATATGGGAATATCTAATTCATCAAAAGTATCTATAATTGTACCGACTTACGCACAACATAGTAAATTGAGAAGATTATTGCGGTCGTTTGACAATCTCAAGGATTTACTGCCATACGAAATAATAGTTGTGGATGATTGCTCGCCTGATGATACACCAATAGTAATCAAAAAATGGATGAATCAAGAGCATTCTTTTCGCACTCAATATGTGAGGTTAAGCGAAAATGGCGGCCCTGCAAAAGCCAGAAATGCAGGCTTAAAAATCGCTATTGGCGAAATTGTGGCTTTTACTGATTCCGATTGCGTAGTTGATAAATTCTGGCTTCGCGAGCTTGTAACGAATTTAGATGTGAAAGCAAAAATAATAGGTGTTGGTGGTAAAGTAAAGCCTTTAAATGGTGGGATTATATCTAAATATAATACCTACCACAAAATCTTAGAGCCACCGCCCTCTTTATTATATCTTGTAACCGCAAATTGCTGTTTTATGCGTGATGCGGTATTGGCTGTCAATGGATTCGATGAATATATATCAAAACCGGGTGGAGAAGATGTAGCTCTCTGCATTAGGCTGTATAAGAACGGCTGGGAATTTTCTTATACTCCGGAAGCTATTGTTTTTCATGACTACCGAAATAGCTTGCGTGACTTTATTAAAACTTTTAGAAATTATGGAGAAGGGAGCTCATATGCAACAAAAAATGCCTTAGAGGATACGTTGAGGACACGTAATAGTTTTAATACATCATCAGCGAATGGGTCTACAATGGACCACAATACTTTACGCCCGTGTATGTTTACACCAAAACAGGTATTTAGCTATCTTTTTTGGTATTATAAAACATATCGCAGGGCAAATTTAAAATTATATGATATTGTAACTTTCAGTTTCTTGAGAATAGTCCAGATAATTGCTTATGCTCAGGGCTGGAACTATGGTGAAGAAGTCTATAAGGATAATGATAAAAATAGATGATGAGTGGATTAGACGTTTTCCACGATATTTACTATGAGTTATTTGTGGGCGAGCCCCGAAAAAACGCCTTTCAACCCTATACAATTCACCAGTATCATATTCAACCGTACTACTAACGCGAATGAGAGCCCAATCGCCATCCCATTGGGTATGCCGAGCAGGTGAAACATTAGCGCCGTTGTGCCTTCCATTAGCCCCAAGCCCGATACTGTTGCCGGTACGAACCTGATAAGAGTAATTAAAGGATGAAGCAGGAAATAAGCCAGGAAACTTAATCCTGTGATGCCAAGCGATAAACCAATGAGCTGCCATTGAAACGCAAGAAACAACCAGCAAATGAAATATATAATAAGGATAATCGGGATGCTATCCCGAATCAAAATACTCTTAGCCTTCATATCCATAAATCCCTCATTGAATTTCTTGATGTACGGTATCTTAGCGACTACGCGACTCGATAGCGATTCGTCGGTCCATAAAATCCAGAGCATAACCACACCTAACCCACCGAAAATAGCGCCACTGATACACAAAGACATTAGCACATTTGTGCTTAGATTCATAGAAACCGCAGTGATAAAGAATACTAACCCGATGAAACCACCTGCGACCTTTAAAATGAACTCTATACCTTGCGGTGCAAGAATTGCTGCCATACCCACGGAAAGACTGCAATTTGTACGATTCTTTAGGAAATACGGTACGAGGAAAAAACCGGCTCGTCCCGGTGTAACATCCGAAGCGATCATACCCGCGAAGTGAGCGAAGAAAGAATGCCGGAATCTGACTTTATTACCTAGCCGATCCAGCAGATAGTAAAGACGATACGCCATAAAGAGATTATAGCAGAAGTAGGAGCAGGCGGCTGCCACGAATAACCATATGTTCACGCTTCTTATCGCGGCTATCACGTCATGTATGTCTATCTTGTAAAAGAGCAGTGCGAGTATCGCGATACCGATAAGTACCTGTACGAGTTTTCGTTTATTCGTCATAAACCGTTCCTGGAATAAGAAAGCGCTACCAAAGAAATAATATTTTAAAATATTTCTTTTTCTTTTAGTGCAGGTTTTATTTTTATAAAAACAAAAAGTGAATGCGGAGGTCGCCGAGTGGACAAAGGCGTGAGGTTCAGGGCCTCATCCCGTAGGGGTTCGGGAGTTCGAATCTCCCCCTCCGCATAAAACTTTCTTCAAAAGAAAGTTTGATCAAAGAACACAATAGAGTCTTAGAAAGGAAAGAAATGAAAGATAGCGAAGCAATGGAGATATTGGAACGGAACGTAGAGGAGATAGTAACGAGAGCGGAATTAGAGACGGCTTTAGCATCTGAAGATAAACTAAGAGCATATGTGGGCTTTGAACCAAGCGGTGTGGTGCACATTGGGCATTTACCCCTGATAAACAAGTTGCGGGAGCTGCAACGCATTGGCTTTCATGTAATTGTGCTGCTCGCGGATATGCACGCTTACCTGAACGAAAAAGGTAGTTTGGAAGATATAAGAGATACTGCCGACTATAATAAGCGCTGTTTTACGGCTGCGGGCTTGAGTGACGAGACCGAATACATTTTCGGCGCTTCTTTTCAGATGCAAGAGGACTATATGCTGAACGTATTAAAGCTCGCGACTGTAACGACTGAGAAACGCGCGCGGCGGAGCATGGATGAGCTTTCGCGCAGCAAGGAAGACCGAAAAGTATCGCAACTGATATATCCATTGATGCAAGCCATAGACATTGCAAGCCTCGGTATAGATGTCGCGGTGGGCGGTATAGACCAGCGGAAGATACACATGCTGGCACGTGAGAACCTCCCGAAACTGGGCTTTAAAGCGCCTATTTGTATCCATACCCCGCTGTTAATCGGTCTGGACGGTGAGAAGATGTCCTCTTCTCTTGGCAATTTCATTTCTGTGCACGAACCCGCGGAAGACGTGGAGCGCAAGCTAAAAGCAGCTTTTTGCACACCTGAAGTAGCAGACGGTAATCCCGTGTTGCAAATCTACAAGCACACTATATTCCCGGTTGTGGAAGAAATACTGATAGAACGACCGGCGAAATATGGCGGCGATATGAATTATAAGCGGTACGAGGATTTAGAACAGGATTATACAGGCGGGCAATTGCATCCGCTGGACGTGAAGACAACGGCAGCACGGTATCTGAATGAGATACTGGCGCCTATTCGAAGTAGATTATGACATGCCATTCACTCTTTGTATCTCTTCACATATCCGCAGATTCTTCAACGCCTGCGCAGGTGTAATCGTGAATTCCTCGCCTTTCTGTACACACGCGACAAAAGCTTTCAATTCTTCCTTTAACGGCTCTACCTTATTAACCAGCACCTTCTCTATTATGTTCTCCTGAGAATACCGCTCGGCTTCTATACCATATTGCTCGGGCTTGCGATACACGTAAATCTCCTGGTTCATGAAATCGCCCTCAACGGTGAACTCTTCCTCTTCGATATACACCGCCCGGATCTTTTTAGACGCTTTTCTACTCGCGGACAACGCCACAACAGAAGAGCCGAATTTTAGTATTACTTTACTCAGGTCGTCATTGCCCGCACTGTAAAGCTCGTAAGCGCCATCAAACAGAACGTTGAATACAATATCAATATCGTGAATCATCAAATCCTCGACTACTGTGCTGTCCGTAATCCGTGCAGATGCCGGGTTGTGCCTCCGTATTGCAACATAAAGCGGGTTCGTTATTATGCGCGCGAGTTCGCCTACTATCGGATTAAACCGCTCGATGTGCCCCACGCCTACGATTAGCGACTTAGTTTCTATTAAATTCAGTAAAGCCTCGCCCTCTTTCGTAGTCAATGTGATTGGCTTCTCGATCAAGCAATGAACGCCCTGTTCTAGTGCCGCTTTAGCCGTATCGAGATGAAATCGTGTCGGTACACAAATACTTACCAGATCCACACGCGCCAGAAGCTCGTCCATAGTGTCACAGACAATAGCACCAAACTCTTTCGCACTTTTTACCGTCTCCTTATCAACATCAAATACGTAAACCTCGTCAACCGCCTTTAGCTCTGAATAGACTCGCACATGGTTCTTCCCCATTATTCCCGCGCCTATAACGCCCGCTTTCATAAACAACAGCCTCTATTGAATATTGTTTCTGCACTAAATTAAATTAACCCTTTCACAAACCACACAAAGATAAAAAGAGCAAAGCGTCATTTTCAATTCGCCGTTTCTCTCTTCAACTCATGTATATACAACCGTGCCCATGCGAACGCGACTGCGGGACCTATGACGTTTGCGACAACCAGACCCCACCATACGCCATGCAAACCGAAATTGAAGTAGAAAGCGAATAGCGCGGCGAATAACGGTGTCAGAATTAGCGTACGCAAAACCGTGACAATCAGTGCGTACATCCCTTTTCCCGTTCCTTGAAATAGCGAAGACGAGAGCATACCAAATGATACTGATGGGTAGAAGAGACAGATAATCCTGATAAAAAAAGTTAGCTCAGAGGCTATCTGTGCCATGCCTTCCGCTTGTGTAAATATCGCTGCGATCTGAGGTGCAAGAATGAAGGTTGCCACACCTATTACCGACTCTATAATTAGCCCGAGCTTTGTTGCGTATAGATGCACAAAACTTACCTTATCAAACGCGCGAGCACCAAAAGCAGCCCCGGTTACCGATACAACGGCAGTAGCGATGCCCATCAACGGTAATATCGCAATTGTTACCACTCGCCACCCCGTAGAGAATACGGCTACGCCATCGGTGCTGTCTGCCTGTACTATTATGAGATTCATTATCAACAGGGTTAACGACATAGAAAGCTGCATCACAGCAGCAGGCAGCCCAACCCTGAAAATGTCCTTTACAATGTCGTTATCAAATTTGAAATCCGTGAACGTGAAGGAAACGTACGTGTCCTTCTTGAAAAGCAACCAGTTCAGCATGATAATAGCTGTAATGGCGAGCGATACGATGGTGGCCCATGCCGCACCTGCCACTCCCAAACCAAAAGAGTAGATAAAAATCGGGTCCAATATAATATTCAGACCCGCACCCAGAGTCATTGCGTACATGGCTCGCCGGGCGTCCCCTTCACCACGCAGTATAGCATTTGCTACGTTAGTGAAAAAGATGAATATACTACCGGCGAAGATAATTCGTGCATAGGCTGCAGCCATATCCGCGGTATTACCGGCTCCTATCAGGACGAATAGCTCGTCTGTAAAGGCATAAAACGGTATGGTAAAAAGAACCGTGAGCAACAACATCATAATGAGTGCATGAACTGCTACGTTGTCGGCGCCCTTCTTATCCTGAGCACCAATCCTGCGGGATATTGCCGACCCGGCGCCGATACCCAGGCCATTTGACAGCCCAATAACCAGGAAGAAGAATGGGAAGACGAAACCGATAGCGGCAAGTGCGTCTGCACCAAGACCAGAAACCCAAACCGCATCAACAAGATTGTAGATCGTCTGCATTGACATAGCTGCGATCATAGGTACTGCAAGCTTGATTACTGCTTTTTTCGGATCGCCAAGTAA
>JAYEOC010000055.1:12109-13554 GCA_034722635.1 Methanobacteriota archaeon | reverse complement strand
ATGTCAAAAGTAAAAGCGGCGAAGAAGGCACAGAAAGCAAGTAGGAAGGAAGTTGGCGGAGGCGGCGGAAAAGGCGAAGAGCGTGGGCTTCAGTCCTCCGCGGGCTTGATGCGATATTACGATGTGGAAGAATCCGCGGTTCAGTTCTCACCGAAGGCGATAGTGGTTATAGGCATAGCCTTAGCTGTCGTGGTATTGGGCTTGGAGATCTATTTTGGTGTATGGCCACCAGCGTGATAAAGAACAATGCAGCGGCATGGCGTGCATATGGTGGACATAAGCGAGAAGAACGATGTAGTGCGAGTAGCAGTGGCTTCTGGCAAGCTAAAATTAAAAAGTAGCACGATTGAGCAGATAAAAACAAAAGCTATAAAGAAGGGGGATGTGCTTTCGTGTGCTGAGACCGCAGCGATATTAGCAGTGAAAAAGACGCCTGAGGTACTCCCTTTATGCCATTATATCAGTATTGATGCGGTAAATGTTGATTTTACAATAGGCGAGGCCGAAATAAAAGCGGCGGTAACTGTGAAGTCAGTTGGTAAGACGGGTGTGGAGATGGATGCGTTGTGTGGTGTGAGTATAGCTTTGCTGACGATATGGGACATGGTGAAACCGGTGGAAAAGGACGGTACCGGGAATTATCCACATACTAGGATAGAAGCGATACGGGTGGATAAGAAAGAGAAGCGTGTATAGGTTGTATCCGGGGCTTGTTTAACAGTGCAAAATCTCGTGGTTCTTTATCATCCTTTACTTATTTACGTACCTTTTAATGACGGTAATACCAGAGTTGCATCCGAGATACAAATCGTTAATGACACGAGATAAGCTCGTGGATTGCATAGAAGCGGGAATAACTTCTCAGCAGGGCTTGATAGCTCATGGTCGTGGTGAAGCTTTTGATTATTTAATCGGCGAGCGAACCTTAAAATCGGCGAGAAGAGCGACAGAAGTTGCTGCTGCTATGCTATTGACTGCGAATAAGCCTGTACTTTCTGTAAATGGTAATGTAGCCGCGTTGGTAGCGAAAGATATGATTGAATTGAGCGAATTGCTAAACGCACCGTTAGAGGTGAATATTTTTTATAGGACCGAAGAGCGGGCGAGAAAGATAAAAGCGCTGTTAGAGAGACAGGGTGCTAAGAATGTGCTTGGCGACACATTGGATGCAAAAATACTGGGCATAGAACATGCACGCGCAATGGTAGACCGCGAGGGGATATACAGTGCGGATGTTGTGCTTGCACCCCTGGAAGATGGCGATAGGTGCGAAGCACTTATTAATATGGGTAAGAAAGTGATAACAATCGATTTAAATCCTTTATCGCGGACATCGAAAACGGCGACTGTGAGCATTGTGGATGATATAGCGCGGGCGCTGAAGAATCTCGTCTTGATGGTTAAAGAAAAGAAGAACAGTAAAATTGATTTAGCTGCTTTTTTGG
>JAYEOC010000055.1:0-12009 GCA_034722635.1 Methanobacteriota archaeon | reverse complement strand
GCATTAGCGGAGCAAGGGCTATCTGTGCTGATGATCGGCTGCGATCCGAAGCACGACTGTACGATGAACCTGCGCGGTGATGTTGAGATACCAACTATCCTTGAAGTATCACGCGATAAAGGGATCGAGAGTGTGGGTCTTGACGAGTTGGTGGCGGGAAACTTAATCGAACTTGACGAAGTTATCTATAAGGGTTACGGCGGTGTTTATTGTGCCGAGTGCGGAGGTCCAAAACCGGGTTTCGGCTGTGCTGGTAGAGGTGTCATTGTCGCAATCGATCTGCTCAAGAGATTGAATGCCTTTGAACGACTAAAACCGGACGTGGTGATATATGATGTGCCGGGGGATGTAGTATGCGGCGGTTTCGCAATGCCCTTGAGGAAGGGGCTGGCGGATGCGGTTTATATCGTGACCTCCGCGGACTATCTTGCCATTTACGCTGCTAACAATATCTGTCGTGGCATCAGCGAGTTCGCAAATAAAGGCGGGTCACCTTTGGGCGGCATAGTCTATAATGTTAGAGGTATGCTGGACGAAGAAGATGTGGTACGTGATTTCGCGGAGAAGGTTAATTCACAAGTTGTTGGGCGTATACCGAACGCGCATCAGATTGCGGAAGCCGAGATTGAAGGCAATACGGCGATAGAATATGCCCCCGATAGCGAGATTGCCGCACTGTTCCGTGAGTTAGCCGTTCAAATCCACGAGAACACGCTAATTTCAGTTCCCACGCCTCTGTCCCCAGAAGCGATGATGATGGTGGGACAGGTGATCAGAACGAGAACAAAAGAGGTGTATAAATAAATATTAAAGTGGCGCACAAAGAATTTTATTTATCACAGTACCGATTTAGATTATTAGGGAGAAAAAGAAAAGAGGTGAATGATGGTAGATTCGGAAAGTGATAAGGCAAGCAAAGGGGATAGTTTGAAAGAAGAAGCAGATCTTCTGGCCGGTTTAAATGTAAAAACGACAGAAGAAGTAGAAGTTCCGAAGTTACTGATAGATCAGGTATTGGGGCAGGAGCACGGCGTGGAAGTGATAAGAAAGGCGGCTAAGCAGCGAAGGCATGTGATGCTAATAGGTACGCCCGGTACCGGTAAGTCAATGCTCGCGAGTAGCATGGCTGAGCTTCTGCCGAAGGAAGAGTTACAAGACATCCTTGTGTATCCAAATGCTGATGATAAGAACACACCAAAGGTAAGAGTAGTGCCTCGAGGTAAAGGTAAAGAGATAGTAGATGCACAGAAACAGGAAGTGCGAAAGCGTATTCAGATGCGAAACACGTTTATTATGTTCGCTTTCTTCATGATTGCGGGTATGGGTATGATTTACGCATATCAAACAGGTAAAATCGAGGTACTTTTCTATTCAATAATCGCCGCCGCTGTGATGCTTATTGCGTTCCGGTGGATGATGCCGAAGGAAGAAGCGATGATCCCGAAGTTGCTCGTTTCCACTCACGGACGTGAGACCGCGTCATTTGTGGATGCGACGGGTACACATTCCGGTGCTCTGCTCGGTGATGTTCGACATGACCCATATCAGTCGGGTGGGTTGGAGACGCCGGCACATGACAGAGTAGAAGCGGGCGCTATTCACAAAGCGCATAAAGGTGTACTCTTTATTGACGAGATAAACACGTTGCGGATAGAAGCGCAGCAGAACTTGCTTACCGCGATGCAGGAGAAGGAATATCCAATAACCGGGCAATCCGAGCGAAGTTCTGGTGCTATGGTAAAGACCGATCCGGTTCCCTGTGATTTCGTGATGGTGGCTGCAGGTAATCTGGATGCGATGGGTGGAATGCACCCTGCACTACGCTCGCGAGTAAAGGGCAATGGCTACGAGATATACATGAAAGATACGATGGACGACACAGTAGAGAACAGGAGTAAGCTAGTCCGTTTTATCGCTCAGGAGGTAACGAAAGACAAAAAGATACCTCATTTTGACAGTAGCGGTATATGCGAGATTTTACGTGAAGCTAGGAGACGTGCAGGAAGAAAAGGGCACCTTACGCTGGTATTAAGGGACTTAGGTGGACTGGTTCGTGTTGCGGGTGACATAGCCCATGCGGAAAACGCGAAATACGTGACTGCGGAACATGTACTGAATGCAAAGACAATGGCAAGATCAGTGGAGCAGCAACTTGCGGATGAGTATCTAGCGAAGAAGAAGGATTATAAATTGTTCAAGATCGAAGGATATGAAGTGGGTAGAGTAAATGGTCTCGCAGTAGTGGGTGATAGTGGTGTGATGCTCCCGATAATCGCAGAGGTCACACCGGCGCAATCGAGAGAAGAGGGGAAAGTAATTGCAACCGGTAGATTGCAGGAAATAGCTCAGGAGGCAGTACAAAACGTCTCGGCGGTATTCAAGAAATTCACGGGGAAGGATATTTCCAAGAAAGATATTCATATTCAATTCGTGGGTACGCACGAAGGCGTGGAGGGCGATTCCGCCAGCATTTCTGTGGCTACCGCTGTCATATCTTCACTGGAGAACATACCTGTGAACCAGAGTGTGGCAATGACTGGTTCTTTGTCCGTGCGAGGAGATGTGCTACCGGTTGGCGGGATAACACAAAAAATAGAGGCGGCAGCGCAAGCGGGCGTTAAAGAGGTGTTAATTCCTCAGGCAAACCTTAATGACGTACTCATTGAAGAACGGTATCAGGATAAAATAAAAATAATACCTGTCGTGATGATAGAAGACGTGCTTGAGCATGTTTTAGTGGGTAAACTGAAGAAGAAGTTCATAGAGAAGATAAAGAGTTTTGCAACTGGTGTCGAGCTGTTTATCCCCGAGGGTGTTGTGGATAAGCAGATATTACCGTGATGAACGCGGGCGAGTTGGCAATCGAAAAACTTATCCTCCTTATCACAAAATCGCCATCCACTTTTTTAGTATTCATATCCCTTCAACGGCATCTTTCCATTACCTCTTTGTACATTTCCTCCGCCGCACTTTTCGGATTCTCCGCTTCATATATCGCCCTTCCAACAACCTCATAATCCGCTCCGTTAATAATTGCGTCACCGGGACTTGCTCCTTGTGCTTTTATTCCCGGTGCGATTACGTATGCGCTTTTTACTTTTTTCACAAGTTTCTTCACTCTATCTGGCTTAGTTGCGGGTAAAACCACTCCATCTACTCCTATGTCCACCACCATATCCGCTATTTTCTCCGCGACTGGCTGAATGAACTCATCACTCCCCTTATGTGTCATCTCAACCACGGCGATCACATCCCCTTTGCCCAGCCCCTTTATCCCTTCCAGCACATCAGAACCGAGTACCCCCTGTACTATAACGGCATCAGCGCCCGCGTCATAAGCGTTTTCTGCAATTTCTCGGCTTATGTATGGAATATCAGCAATTTTACCGTCATATATCACTGGCAATCCCGCAGCCTCTTTTATTTTTGCTATTATCCCTTTGCCTACTTGCATCTCTAGCGGCCTCCCTATCTTAATTGCGAAATTGCCTTTCGCACCTTTTAAATCATGAGCCAAATTCACCGCAAATTCAACATCTTCCATGTCAAATGCAACAATTAACCCTTTTTCCTTTCTCAATCGCATATACCTACCACTTCCAATTGATTTTGCTCTATTCTTCTGTTTCATCTCTCATCCCTTAAACTTCTGACAACTTCAGCGGGGTCAAATTTCACACCTCGCGTCTTTCTCCTTGACTCATCTATCATTTTCATCGAATATTTTTGTTACGTGAATAGATTCGCATAGTTTAACATACTGCGTTGTTGCGGAAGCGCAGCGGACACATACGCTTTTACCGATAGAAAAGAAACTATATACCAAAAATCAGATAACTAACACAATGCACGACATAATCGGCTTCTTAACGCGGATACCCATACGGAAAAAGACAAGAATAGAAGCAGTAGCAGCCAGGACTTACCTATTCCCACTCGCGGCTTTATTTATTGGCTTACTCGTCACCGTAGCCGCAATCATCTCTTTAAGAATCTTAGCATCAGTACCACAAATAGCTGCGTTACTCACGCTTCTCGCGATTTATCTAGTCACCGGCTTGATACACCTGGATGGCTTAGCGGACTTTTTCGACGGACTCATGGCAAGTGGCGACCAAAGGAAAAAGCACAATGCGATGAAAGACGTTAAGATAGGCATTTCCGGGCTATTTGCAGCAGTATTTGTACTCCTTTTTAGTTTTTTTGCTATTGATACCGTATTTACCGTCAAAGGCACCGCTAACTTTGATTTAGCCACTTTTTACCACTTCGCGGCTGTATTCGTAATCGCAGAGGTGACCGCGAAATTGAGCATGAACACCTGCTTGTTACTTGGTCGAAGTTTCGGTATTGGCTCTGGCATGGGTGCTTTGTTTATACGGTCTACTACAATACCGAAATACGTGTTTGCGTTTAGTTCCGCCGTACTCATCTCGTTAATCGTTAGCAATTTCTCGGTTCTGTGCTGCGTTGTGTTTAGTGGTATCGTAGTCGCATTTATAGTCTCGTACGTGGCGAAACACAATTTTGGTGCTGTGACGGGGGATGTAATCGGTGCTTCTAACGAGCTCGCAAGATGTGTAGCGCTGCTTATATTGGCGATTTTGAGTGTTTAAGAGAGTCAATGCAAAACCATTTCTTTAAAACGGATGCGGTACCAACGGCACGTTTATACTTTATTCTACAAATACTTTTATTAACCTGCAACGGAAAACGAGTACAATGAACATAAATGAAGCAGCTCGAATATTAGTTTTAGACCCTATACATGGCGCAGACGTAATCGCAGACGAGTTGAAAGCACTTGGTAAGGCAGTGCAAGTATTCAATCCGTACCGTAACTCGTCTTTGGATCAATCGGAGAGTCGTAATTACGATTTGGTTATCGCGCCTGTGCATCTGAACCCGAACTTTGAGATCGTAAAGCAAGCTTTAGCGGATAACCTACCTTTTATGAGCCACCACAAAGCCGTGAAAGAGCTTGCAGCGATAAATAACATTTTCGCGGGTATAAAAGTGCTGGAAGTAACTGGTACGGTTGGAAAAACATCGGTCTGCGAGTTGATGTGCCAGTTGGTAAAGAACAACAAGGTGCTTTCGCATACCAGTTCCATCACAAGGTTTAAATCGCCCGAAAACGAGATACTGTTTCCCAGGTTGGGCAGTACACCTGCGAACGTGTTGAAAGTAATGGAAATAGCACGCGAAATGGATTTGAAGCCTGATATAGCGGTGTTTGAGATCTCGCTTGGGTTAACCGGAATAGGCGATGTGGCAGTGATAACAAGCCTGGAAGAGGATTACAAGGTTGCGGGTGGCACAAAGGATGCGGTTGAGGTAAAAAAAGCATCGTTAAGAAACTACGCTGGCAAAGATCGGAGTGTCGTGGTTCATCCAGGTTTATTATTATCTGATCTAAACGTTGGCGGGAATACTTATGGTGCGAAAGACAAAACTCTGTGGATAGAAGACAGCAAAGTCATTTTTGACGGTGTGAGAATCATAAACGGTGCGTCTATAAGTGGTGAAGTGGCCTTTGCACCTCTCAAGTCTTATATTGCTACGGATTATTACCGGGGGTGCTTAGAAGCGGCTTTTTGTGCTGTTTTGAGTCTTGGCATCCCCCCTGAGGAGCTCAATATTGCAGATCTTGCACCTGTAAAAGGGCGGCTGAAGCTGGAGAAGATAAAAGGTCGGATTTTGATTGACAATTCCAATTCAGGCACGAAATTGAAGTTCCTCGCAGAGATAACAGAGCTGGCAAGACGAATATCAGAGAAGATGGTTTTAATCGTGGGTATTGAGTCACAATATGTGTGTGAGGGCATGGACCTGGAGGAACTGAACGAAGTGGTTAAGAATGGGGTATCGGATTTCGTTGAGATATTAATTGTGGGTGAGGAGTTCAAGGGTAAAATAGCAGGTAAGAACGTGTTTTTTACTGATAGTTTGGATACGGCGCTGGAAAAAGCGATTGCCGATTCGGACGAAGGGTCGGTGATTATATCTAATGTGAAGACCTGGCGGTGATTGCGTGTGTCCCGCGTGAAGCGATACGGTAAAAAGCAACAGGGGCGATTAAAGCGACCGATAGATTTCCAATAGTACCCGACTTCTTTGGTCGTATTTCACGACAAGGCAAATAACTATTTGATGATCAAATGTTAATTACATATCAAATAAAAAGAAGAAAAGAGAGGAGGGTAAAGATGAAAGTCCGAGATATAATGAGCACACCGATTATCACCGAAGATGAAGACACGTCAATTATTAACATAGCAAAGGATATGGCGGAGTTGGAGGTAGGGAGTGTTGTAATAACAAAGGACGGCAAACCTGCTGGAATTATTACTGAGAGAGATCTAGTATTAAAGGCATTATTGGAGGACAGGGGGGCAAGTGAGGTAAAAGCGAAGGATATAATGTCTTCCCCGCTGGTTACTATTGAACCGGAAGAAGAACTAGAAGAAGTATGTAACTTAATAGTAGATGCCGGCATAAAGCGGCTGCCCGTGGTTGAGGGCGGTGTGCTTATCGGTATTGTAAGCGTTAGAAATATATTGACACTAAGGCCTGAGAGTGTAAGCCGCTTCTATCCGAAGGTGCACGTTTTAGCAAGTGGATGGACGCTTGACCGACTTGAACGGTCTTTAAGCGATTGCGAGGTCTTCTTAGCAAGTAAAAACTGGGAGGAGTACCGGAAACGACTAAAAGGAGTATATGAAGAACTGCAAGAACTTGTGGTGCATTACACAGATGATAAAGAGCTAAGAGACATATTTGAGAGTTTTGAACTGCTTTATCCGGATCTTGAGGTGCTGGAAGTGACCGAAGATGCACAGGTGGAGCACAGAAAGAAGTTAGATAGACTCTTGAGGAAATTCAGGCATACTACCTACTGGAGAAAGTTACAATCAGCGTCCAGTTTCGCATCGGGGACGTTCCGGTTCCGAGATTATCGGCATGGCACTGGTGGTAAGGAGCTTCGCTTACCTTTTAAAAGAACTCGCCCGTAGTGATCGGGCATCAATTTTTATACTGTCCGACCACGCCCAAATGTTTATCGTATATCTCTTTTACAACTCCTGCTTTAGAGTGCTGCAAGTAGGGGGAACCGAGAGATAATGCGAAGCTGTTTTACCATAAGCGAATAGTTTATAATGGATTACTTCCTTAATACATATCACATTTTATAGAGCGTATAAGATAAGAAAAATGGAAGGGGTGGGAAAGGAGAGATGAATGTTAAGGAAATAATGAGCTTTCCAGCAATTACCGAAGATGAAGATGCTTCAGTCGGTGTAATACTGAAGCACATGCAATTGTCGCGAATATGTGGTGTAGTAATAACAAAAGAGGGTAAACCCGAGGGGATAGTAGTTGACTATGACATAGCAGAAAAGGTGATGATGAAGGATAAAAATCCAGACGAGATAAAAGCGAAGGAGATAATGTCATCGCCGCTGATCACGATAGATGCGGACGCATCGGTGGAAGAGGCCTGTGGGTTGCTGGCAAGAGAGGGCATAAGACGAGTGCCTGTGATTGAGAACGGTAAACTCGCGGGTATTGTGAGTATTAGAAATGTATTGATCGGTGAGCCAGTACAAGTGAGAAAATATGTATTCTGAATGTTTATATAAGTGTGTGCAGGTAGCAAAAAGGAAGGAGAAAGAAGAAGAATGGCCGGTTTATTAGAAGTTAAAGATGTAATGACCTATCCCGCGATCACGGAAGACGAAGACGTTTCGATCGCGGCTATATCGAAGTGCATGAAAATGTCGGGGTTAGGTAGTGTAGTCATAACAAAAAGCGGTAACCCGGTAGGGGTGGTTACAGATCGCGATATAGTGCTAAAAGTGATGATGAAGAATAGAAATCCCGATACAGTAAAAGCGAAAGAGATAATGACTTCCCCAGTGGTGACAATCGATGTGGACGCATCACTTATGGGTGCATGCAAGATCCTGACAGAAAAGGGCATAAGAAGACTGCTTGTGATTGACGATGGAGAACTCGTGGGAATCGTAAATCTTAGGAATATACTGACCGGAGAACCGTTGCACGTACGGGAATATTTATTTTAACGAAATAAAATATAAAGACTCATCTCAATAACTAAATGAGTATTAAAAAGGAGAAAAGGGACATGACGATGGAAATGTTAGAGGTTGGGGATATAATGACTCCGAAAGTTATCACGGCGGATGTAGACGCACCGATCACTAAAATATCGAAGGATATGGAATTGATGGGGATAGGGAGTGTGGTGATAACAAAAGGCGGTAAACCCGTGGGGATAGTCACAGACCGGGACATAGCGTTAAAAATAACATTGGCGGATAGAAAACCAAGCGAAATCAAAGCAAAAGAGGTAATGTCCTCTCCATTGATAACAATCGAGCAGGATGCACCACAGGAAAGAGCGTGCGCGCTTATGGCAGAGACGGGCGTAAGGCGAATACCGGTGATGGAAGATGACAAGCTCGTGGGTATCATATCTGTCAGAAATGTATTGACCAAGAACCCCGCGTGCATTAAAACACTTTATCCCTCGGATTGAACGTTGTGTCATTAAAGCGTTTGGCATAATCGCAATCTCGGCAATCGAAAGTTATTAATATACCTAAGTTCTAACGGGCATATTGGTGATATAAAAATGTTGTTCATAACATGTGTGCGAGTAAATTCTGGTATGATAGAGGAAGCGGGGAAATTTGGAGACGAAATACTTAAGAATCCGCCTAAGGGCGTGAAGTTCCTGGAAGTGTATCATACGCTGGGCCGGTATGACGCAATGTGGATTTACGAGGCGGAAGACGCGAAAGTAATCGAAGAGTTCCTTCACGAAAGTAGAGAAGTCTCGACAACGGAAACCTGGGTTGCATTTGCACGGGATAAGTAATATCGCGTCTTCAAATCTCCATTTTTTATTTTTTAAAACACCCATTTCAGCCGTTGCTTTATGTGGGAAGACCGCGCGATGATCATAGCAGTTGCGAGCGGAAACGGTGGCACCGGGGGGATAACACTTGTAGCTACATTCGTGGCGTTTGCGGATAATAAAGTCATTGCCGGCTGGACGCACCAGCCCCTCATCTGCCGCGGCAAGAAGGGATATTAAAAACATAAGGGTGCGAAAGTTGCAGTCACGGAAAAAACGAGCCGTATAGTGCGTAACGAAATTAGGTAATCATATTATTCAGACACACACCAGATGGCTAAGAATTTAGAAAAGCGGTTTTGGGAAATTGACTTTCTGCGTGGACTTGCGATAATCATGATGATACTTTTCCATTTACTTTATGATCTAAACTATTTAGGTGTTTCCAATCTCAATTTACATTCTGGTTTTTGGTTATTTTTTGCACGCGCAACTGCTACAATCTTTATCCTTTTGGTTGGTATATCACTAACGCTTAGTTATTCACGAACTAATACTACACGGGGGAAGATATACCTGAAATATCTAAAAAGGGGTTTAAAGGTCTTTTCATGGGGCTTAGTTATTACCTTAATGACCTGTATCTTTTTGAGTGACTGTTTTGTTGTATTTGGTGTGCTGCATTTAATAGGAATTTCTATCATTTTGGCATACCCCTTTTTGAAATTACGCCTTTGGAATCTGTTACTGGGGATTGTTTTCATATCACTCGGAATATATTTGAAGGACCTTACTTTTGGTTTTCCCTGGTTAGTTTGGTTAGGACTCACGCCGGACAACGTTTGTGCTGTTGACTTCTTCCCGATTTTTCCATGGTTTGGAGTAGTTCTAATTGGCATATTCGTTGGTAATTCGCTATATCCTGGCGCCACGCGGGAATACAACCTTTGTGACCTTTCGGAATCTTTTATTATGCGTTTATTCTGTTTTTTAGGGCGGCATTCATTACTGATTTACCTGATTCATCAACCCTTACTGATTACATTGCTCTATCTTCTGGGAATTGTGAGTATTGCTCAACTTTAAAAGCGGACATTTCGGTATTGCGGCAACCGTTTGTAGCAACAGCTACCATTTTCAACCCCGCTTAGCCGAAATACACGTACAAAGCGTTCAGTCAACACCGCGGTAAAAATGCCCTCGTGTATGCTTCCGTCTCACGGACTTTTTCACCGTCTGCCCCTCAAGGATGCCCCTGTACAGACGAATTATCCTTTCGGCATTACCGTCTGTAAGGTCAAAGAAGAACTTGTTTATGCCACTGAGTTTGGTTATGTCGTTGAAAAGCCCAATGCGTAAGCTGTTCAGTATCTGTGTGTAATTGTGTTCATGGCGCACAGGGAATACAAACCCCCTGTCGTCTTTCAGCGAACTTTCTTTCAGCGGATATTTTGTGTTCATAAGAACTGGCCTGCCATGAACGAAAACCGCGAAATTTGTGTTCCTGAACTCTAATAGCTCCGCTAAATTAAGCTCAGGCGATATGACCGGAACCGCCCGGTATCCTTTAATAAAAGCCATGTCTATGTCATTGAAGACGTTAGCGGAATAATCGAGATAAATCGTGCGTATGTTTGATTGCGATAGCACGGATATAAGCCCAATGTTCCCAAGAAGGACGGACTCAGAGTCTTTCACCATTCTTATAGCATCTTTTGCTTCGGACTCATGGATGATCCGCGGGATATACGGTAACGCATTGCTATCACAAAAATCAGGAGCAAAGAGCGAGTAAAAAACAGAATCCGCACCTGCCTTTAACGCGCCTTTTACATCCTCTTTGGAATATACCTTAGCTAAAATCTCCATCTCCGACCCGGCAGTTTCGGTTTCCGGCATTATTACCCGTGGCTTTGACCTGCGGGGCATCTCAATTTTGGGTTTGGGGTTCACCGGTGCATAGTACGTCTTCTTTTTAGATGAAGTCTTGTAGATTCTATCGCCTTCTTCTGCACGGATGAACAGTTTTATCGTGTCACCGGAATCCGCGGAAGCAACAGATTCAGCGTCTTTTTCTAGCTTCTTTATGACTGCGCCATCAATTCCGTCTTTAGTCCAGATCCCGATTCCGTCACCAACTGATAGGCATTCAGTCAGTTTGAGCGTGGTGTCTTCTGCAATCACGCCCAGAAAAACGCCGCGGTTCTTCGGGCTGTCGCAGGCGATAATCTCCTGTGCTCCAAACATATATCCTACGGTAAATTCACGGTTGAATTCAAGCGCAAGATCTTTTAGTTCTCGTGCAGGCAGCCGGAACTCACCGGCGTAATAGGAATCCGCGGCCAGGCGGTAAACCCTTGTTGCAAGTGCGGTATAACGTGGACTTCTGAGCCTGCCCTCGATCTTTAACGCTCTAACACCAGACTCTATTATTTCCGGAATTTGTCCGGCAAGGCATAAGTCCTTTGTACTCAGCAGGTAACTGTTGTTGTATCTCTTCCGGCATGGCTGTGCGCATACACCTCGATTGCCGCTTCTGCCGCCCAAGAAACTGGAGAAGAGGCACTGCCCGCTGTAGCTGAAGCATAACGCACCGTGAACAAATACTTCGGTATCTATCCCGGTCTTCGCGACAAAGTCTCGTACCTGTACAAGCGAAAACTCACGCGGAAGTGTAACTCTATCCGCACCGGAAAGTAAGTCCGAGTAGTGGGAATTCGTTATCCCTGCCTGTGTGGATATATGTATTCGCAGGTCCGGGAACGTATCCTTAAGAAGGCGCGTAAACGAGATGTGCTGGATTATTATGCCGTCTATACCACGGGAATAGGTATCTGAGATGTTATCGAAGAATTCTCGGAGTTCGTGGTTCTTTATAAGGGTGTTAAACGTAACGTACACCTTTACGCCATTATCGTGAGCGTATTCCACGGCATTCCTGAGTTCCTTGAAATTGAAATTCTCGGCACGTCTTCTCGCATTGAACTTGCCCACGCCGAAATAGACGGCATCTGCTCCGTTTTCCACGGCCGGCTTGAGCGACTCACGACCTCTGACCGGTGATAGGATTTCTACTTTCTTCACTGTAACTATTATACTAACTATACAGGTTTTGGTGTTTACTA
>JAYEOC010000054.1:0-3539 GCA_034722635.1 Methanobacteriota archaeon | reverse complement strand
TTCTATTTATTTTTCTCGGAAAAACTTCACATGGTGAGAATTATATCGGTACAACTTGTTTAGATATATAAAAATATAACTTTTCTATACACTTTCCCGCATCCATAAACAAAACAACACCTGCCCATGCATTTCTGATGCCTGCTTTTAACGTGGCACCATACCCTTTGTTGTATGGGTGGAGTATGACTTTAATGCCAGTATCACTGGCGAGTTTGTACGTGATATCTCTCAACCTGAATTTTTGGCTTTATAGGCACTATGTCCTGAATCTCTGCATATGTGCATTATTTTCGGCAATAAGCCGATATTCGCGATGACTATTTATATGACATAGTGCCTATAATCGCTAAAATTCAGGTTTCAAAAGAAGTATTCATGATCCCCGAGGACTCCCATGAGCATGAAACAGTATTTTCATACCTATGTCTTAAAGAACGGCTCTCTGTACTGCATCGCCAACTTCAATCTAGTTAGTATGTGCTCCTCGTCCTCGCTTTCTATGGGTACGAGATTATCATGCCGCAACAAACATGGCTTTATCTGACCTCTGGACGTTATCCTCAACCGCGAGCAATTAGCACAGAACTCAGTGTTGTCTATCGGATGAACAACTTCTACTTCCACGTCATCCACAAAATATTTCTTTCGGTGCTGCAACCGCCTCGTTTTTATTGCCGAAGCCCTCGCTGCGAGTTCCGCTTCTACCCGGTGAAAGTCCGCTTTATATGTCGGTGCCGACTGCGTAAACGATGGAATCAACTCGATCAACTGCAGTATTACCGCGTCACGGCCGCCTCTTTTGTTGCATGCACGCACAAAATCTATCAGGTCGGTTAACTCGTCCTCGTTTAGCCCTTTCAGCAAAACCGTATTCAGCTTGAGCGGCGTAAGACCCGCATCTATCGCTGTATAGATACCATCAATCACCTTTGGTAGATAGCCCGTGGAAGCAGTAATGAAATCGTACCTTTCTTCGTTAATCGAATCCAGACTGACGTTTACACGGTTCAGGCCAGCATCTGCAAGGTCTGCAGCATAAAGGCTGAGTAACGTACCGTTCGTGGTTACAGAGATGTCGCCTTCAAACTCTTTTATGCCGTGTACCATATCCGCGAGGTCGTCTCGCAATAGCGGCTCACCACCTGAGAATTTTATACGGCTTATGTTAAAATGAACGGATGCAACTCGCGCTATTGCGGTTACAAGCTCAGCACTGATAAACACCTTCTGTTGCGTACTGTCTTTTTTTTCGCCCTCTGCGTGGCAGTAGATACAGTTCAGGTTGCAACGGGTCGTGATAGAAAACCGTAAACTGCGTATTTTGCGGTTGTAAGCGTCTATTAATCGCTCTTTTTCGTTCTTATTCATTGTTGTATATAATGTATAATATTCCTTTGTCACCTTCTAGTTTATCTATCCACTCGTTGCTTCGTTCCCGTCTTTGATACCACTTCTGTTGTTACCATACAAACGATTCTGATAAATAATTGGTAGTTGTTTATCTACCCATAAGACCACACCGAGTTTCACACAAAGAAACTAAAAAAGCATTTGGGAGAGAATAAGAACATGAAACTAGCAATTCTTGACGGTTACGTGGACGAACCTTCATGCTTAGGCGTCCCGCCGTATATAGCACCCTATCCGCGTTATATCTGGGGCATGCTGAAACATTTAAGTGCAGATACATGCAGCTATGTCACGATAGATGCGTTCAGAGCGGATGCCGAGTTGCAATCGAAACTGTCCGGGTTCGACCTCTTAATAGTAATTGCAGGCGCAATTGTACCCGGGAAGTATCTTGGCGGTATGCCACTCGCAAAAACCGAACTGGCGCGCGTTGCCGTTGCGAAACAAAACATCCTTGTGGGCCCAATCACGCTGGAATTAACGGATCGGGATAGAGCAGCAGAAACACTCCAGAAATTCGTAATCTTTGAGTTACCGTTTGAAGAGCGTCTATATGAGCACCTCGGCAAGATTCTCCATGCACCTGCTGTGGCAAAGACAGAAGGATATGACCTGAACAGGTTTGCGTTACTCGGCGCCGAAGTTGTGAAGCAGCATCCCGATTATCCTTTCGTGGTATGTGAGATGGAGACTTACAGAGGCTGCTACTGGTCAAACTGCTCGTTCTGCATAGAGCGATTCCAGCGAAGATGGATACGCGCTCCAGAAACGGTGCTTGCCGAATTCGATCGGTTGTATGCTCACGGTGCACGCTACTTCAGGCTCGGCCGGCAGACCGATTTTTTGACCTACATGGCGGACTTCAATACAGAGTGCCCCAAGCCGGAACCAGAGAAGATGCGCGGATTCCACGAAGCTATCTGGCGTATGTGCCCGGATATAAAAACGCTGCATCTCGACAATATCAACCCGAAGACCATCGCAACGTATCCCGAGGAGAGCCGAGAAGTGTTAAAGACAATCGTGCAGTTTCAAACCGCGGGTAATGTCGCTGTTTTCGGTATTGAGACCGCAGACGAGCAAGTAATAAAGGCAAACACTCTTGCTACTCTGCCGGAAGAGGTACTTTTCGCTGTTGAATTGGTAAATGAACTCGGAAAAGAGCGAGGCGCAAACGGGCTGCCCAAATTTCTACCGGGTTTGAACTTCGTTGCCGGTCTGAAAGGCGAAACCAAAGAAACGTTTGATAAAAACTACGAGTTTCTGCGGGGGATTCTCGACCGGGGGTTGTTACTTCGCAGGATAAACGTCCGGCAGGTGAAAATACTGCCGGGAACGCCGATGGCTGAGTTCGGGTACAAGAACTTGAGACGCCACAAAAAACAGTTCAAAGCGTTCAAACGGCGTGTACGAGAAGAGATAGACCGGGAAATGCTTAGACGTGTCATCCCGTTCGGTACGGTCATCAGAGACTTGCGATGCGAAGTACAAAAGGGTAAAATAGCGTTTGCACGGCAGTTGGGTTCCTATCCTATTCTTGTCGGCGTTGCAGGTGAGTACGAGCGTAATCGGTTCCTGGATGCGAAAGTTACAGACTACGGGATGCGGTCTATCACCGGAATTGAGTATCCGTTGGAAATAAACAAAGCAAGAATGTACCAACTAGAAGCGATTCCCGGGATTGGTAGCAGGACTGCAGCGCGAATTGTGCGGTATAGGCCGTTCGAGTGTGTTGAGGGGTTGAAGGATGCGGTGGGTGAGGATATATATAAAAAAGTGAAGGAGTTCGTGTTTGTTTGATCTTCGTGAGCCAGAAAGTGCTTTAAAGTAGAATGTCATAAAAGCTAAAAAAGAGAGGAAAAATAGTAGAAAGTATGAAATTGCAGAGACAAAACGTGTTTTAAAAGACTCAACTTTTTTGCCTTCATTCAGTAAATGGATGTGTATAATCTTCCCGAGAGGTAGGAAGTATCGGTTAAAATAAGAAGAGAAGAAGGATAGTTATCCGTCTTTACACCTTTATGCTAATTTTTCTATGCACTTTGTCGCTCGTTTGAACGCATATAATTCTTTTTTGCTATTTGGAACTGCGAATCACGAGTATGAATATTAGGATAGAAACATTG
>JAYEOC010000053.1:0-3550 GCA_034722635.1 Methanobacteriota archaeon | reverse complement strand
AACATCAAGAATCCGGGCTAAACTATGCGCTATTTCTTTGTCTCTGTCTGTTGTTGTGGACAATGACAAAATCAAAGTGTCCGACAGGATGCCCGATAGCAGTAAACCCGCTATCGCCGGCGGAATATCTACATGACGAAGCAACATGAATCGCGCCACGATTGTGCATGTACTGCCAATAGGCTCGTTATGTACGTGGATAGGCCTCAGCGTGGATATATCGCCAACTCTGTGATGGTCAATAATCTCCAGTATATCCGCCTCTTGTACACCGTCAACCGCCTGTGAAATCTCGTTATGGTCCACCAAAATCACCTTTTTCCTTATTGGCTGCAATAAATCCGTCCTTGTGATTATACCTATCAGGCGACTGTCGCCATCCACCAGTAGCACGCAGCGGTATTTCGATTCCGCGACTTTACGTCTTATCTCCGCAAGCCTGGTATAAAGTCCTGCCACGGGTACGTCTTTAGACATTATCGGATGAAGCGGTGTGGACAGAGCAAGTAACTTTGCGGTAGCAAACGTGTGGTACGGCGAAGAAACAATTAACGTGCCTTTTTCTGTTGCTAACCTGACGACTTCCGGGCTAATTGCGGTATTGCCAGTGATTATAAGTGCCGAGCATCCGGAATTGATCAGATCTAGCTGAATGTCCGTTCGATCACCAAGAATAGCGACATCGCCCGCACCGATTCGCTGTAAAACCGTGGATCTCTGCATCGCCGCTATAAAAATTACGCCCGTTAGTTTCGCGATATTCCGAGGATTTGTAATCACTCTCGCATCTAACGTCTCTACCAGTATATTCAGGTCAATCGGAGTCGTGGATAAGTCGCCAAAGTCCATGCTATCTATGTAGTGCGCCGCGATGTCTTTCAGACCAATAATCCCTGATAGTTTTCCGGCTGTATCTACAACCGGTACAGTGTGGATATTCGCATCTTTCATCACAGAAGCTACTTTCTTAAGTGAATCGTAAGGCGAAGCGAATATAGGTTTCTTTAAGTTCATGTCACTGGCGGTGGGCACGAGACTTTCTATCTCTATCGGCTGCTCAAAACCGTATTTATCGAGCACATACAGCGTTTCGGCATTCAACTCACCCGCCTTTGCAGGAACATACTGGTATCGCGTATCCACACTATTTTTGAAGTAGGCGTATCCGACAGCCGAGCATACGGAATCGCAATCCGGGTTCTTGTGCCCGATAACAAATACCTGTTTCTGGGCATCTGATCCTTGCGGTATCCCGGATTCTTCTAATTTATATCCCTTTTTCATTGTCTATAAAGTATAACTGCTTTCTATTTAGACACGGATTTACACCGATTGCACAGATTTATTTTTATCTGCGTTAAACCGTGTCGTGTAATTTATAATCCCCCTTATATTTTAAATACCAAACGTTTTAGTTAAATTCATGAGCGTAACGAGAAAAGTGTGGATAGAGTACAAAGATAAAGTAGAACTAAAAGAGCCAATAGCTATAGTAGGCTCGCCTGGGCTAAGATCAGTCGGTAAACTCGTAATTGACGAGCTAGTGGCAAAAATGCGGCCACGGTTATTTGCGGAATTATATTCTTACGGCTTCCCGGCCATTTATTACGGGCCTTCGTATCTCGGTGCCCCCTGCGGTGTCGGGGTGAGAATAGCGAAGAGCGGTGTGGCGGAACTTCCATGTACACAGTTTTATGCTATTGAAAACCAGAAGCAAGATATTATTATTGTGAGCGGTTACCAGGCTTATGATTCACTCAATCAATATGCAGCCGCGGAGCAAGTTACAGAGCTGTTCAATGCGTATAATGTAAAAAAGGTGATTGCGTTAGGTGCACAGGTAATAGAAGAAGGCATGAGATGCTGTGCCACCGATTTGGAGTTATTGGACGAGCTCGCGGAATTTGAGATTGGAAAAACGAACGTGGACCGATTTTTAGGGCTCTCCGGGCTTGTAGTAGCAATTGGGCGGGTTAGTGGTCTGAAAGGCGTTTGTTTATTCGCAAATACTGTCCAAAATACGGAATTACCGGAAAGTCCCGATTATAATGCCGCGGCAGAACTACTGGAAAAGGTAAGTACGATTTCTGGGTTTGAGGTTGATACTTCCGGTTTAAAACTGAAACTAAGCGAGGAGAAACAGCAGATGGATGTGACCGGAACATTAGACGAGAACCAGGAAAATGAAGAATCTCGTGAAGAGGATACCGAATATTTAAGAGGTTATGTGTGAAACGGCAGATGGCGCAGTTGATGTTGGGGTTACGGCAAAACAAGAGCTTTATGACACGGCATGTAAGGAGATAGCAGATGCCGTTCTTAAACGAAGCTTAACGGACGCGGCTAGCATAAATAAGCTAAAAAAGGAGATAAGCGCTAAGTACCGGCTGAGTAGCATACCACGGAATTCCGATGTGCTGAAATTAAACCGGGCAGAATTAACCGATATATTGAAGCGTAAGAGGATGAGAACCGCTTCGGGCGTTGCCCCCGTTGCTGTGATGACCTCGCCTTATCCCTGCCCGCATGGTAAGTGTATAATGTGTCCCGGTGGTCCTTTATCGGAGTTCGATTCGCCACAGAGTTATGTGGGTAAGGAACCCGCAGCTACAAGAGCGGCACAACATGGTTTCGAGCCATACGAGCAAGTACGTTCAAGACTGCACCAACTGGAGGAGATCGGTCACGAGTTCGAGAAGGTTGAGTTGATACTGATGGGCGGCACGCTAACTGCGAGACCACTGGAATATCAGAACTGGTTCGTGAAACAGTGTTTGGCAGCGATGACGGACTTTGGTGCAGAAAGGGGACGAGAGATAAGAAACACGGGTATCACCTTTGAGACGCGACCCGATTATGCCACGGAACACGAGATAGATCGGATGCTTGCGATGGGAGCCACTAAAGTCGAGTTGGGGGTGCAGAACGTTAGCAACATAATTCTGGCGGGTATAGATCGAGGGCATTCGGTTGAAGATTCTATAGCGGCGAATAGTAAAGCGCGCGACAGTGCGTTGAAAGTAGGCTTTCATATGATGCCTGGCTTGCCGGGCTCTACACCCGAAGAGGATAAAAAAATGTTCGAACGTATATTCCAGGACTCGTGCTTCAAGCCGGATTATCTTAAGATATATCCCACGCTGGTGGTAAAGGGTACGAAGTTGTACGACATGTGGAAGAAGGGTGAGTACGAGCCGATACGAGAGGAAGAGGCGGTTGATATAATCGCTTATGCGAAAAGGATTATACCCAAATGGGTTCGGATACAAAGGATACAGCGCGACATCCCTTCGCAGTTCATAGAAGCGGGAGTAAAGAAGAGCAATTTGAGGCAGTTAGTGAATGCCCGGCTGCATGAGGACGGCTACAGATGCCGGTGTATAAGATGCCGGGAAGCCGGGCTTTCTCAATTGGGTGGTAAAGTGGCAGACGCTAGTAACATAGAGTTTACGTCCGAGCGGTATGAGGCATGTGGCGGTACGGAATATTTCCTTTCTTTTGACGATGTTGAGAATGACATTTTAATTGCACTTTTACGGCTACGGTTTCC